>CAYOVC010000231.1:0-5066 GCA_964407305.1 uncultured Bacteroidaceae bacterium
ACGGCACGACAAAATCGCGCGCTCCCTCGGGGGTTGACTTGATCAGCACCGGGGTCTCCACCTCGATAAATTTCTCCCCACTGAGGTAGTTCCGTATCTCGATCGACATGCGGTGCCTTAACTCCAGGTTTTTCCGCACCGTCTCCCGGCGCAGGTCGAGGTAGCGGTACTTCATCCGCAGCTCATCCCCCCCGTCGCTCTCCTTTTCAATGGTAAATGGCGGCACCTCGGAGCTGTTCAATATACTGAAGGCGTTCACCAGGATCTCGATCTCCCCGGTCGGCATCTTCGGGTTCTTATTGCTCCGCTCGGCCACCACCCCCTCGACCCTGATCACATACTCCCTGCCCAGCTTCCTCGCGCTCCGGCAGAGCTCCGCGTCGGTCTCCATATTAAACACCAGCTGCGTGATCCCGTACCTGTCGCGCAGGTCGACAAATGTCATGCCCCCCAGGTCGCGCGACCGCTGCACCCAGCCGCTCAAAACCACATTCTGATCAACATGTTGAATATTCAGCGCTCCACAAGTGTGTGTTCTGTACATCGTTTATCGGTTTTTTCAGTAAATTGCCCAAAATATGCTGCGAAAATATAAAGAATTATTGAGGTACTATGACATATCCGCTCTTCTCTGACGAATATTTTATGAACGAGGCACTTAAGGAGGCGCAAAAGGCTTTCGAAGCCGACGAGGTACCGGTGGGTGCCGTGGTGGTATCGGGTGAGCGCATGATTGCCCGGGGCTGCAACATGACCGAGCAGCTGGGGGATGTGACCGCCCATGCGGAGATGATCGCGCTCACCAGCGCGGCAAATTATTTGGGGGCAAAGTACCTTACCGACTGCACGCTTTTCGTGACCCTCGAACCCTGCCTGATGTGCGCCTCGGCCCTGAAGTGGGCGCAGCTCGGCAGACTTGTTTTCGGAGCATCGGACGATAAGGCAGGGTACCACATCGTGGAACAGCCGGTGCTGCACCCGAAAACAGAGATAAAATTCGGCGTGCTGGAGGAGGAGTGCGGACGGCTGTTAAAAGATTTTTTCCGGGGAAAACGGTAGAGGCCCCGTCCTGAAGCCCAGGTAAGTAAAAAGAAGAGTGCGGCCGGCTGTTGAAACAGTTTTTCCGGGGAAAACGGTAGAGGCCCCGTGCTTTAGCCCTACTAAGTAAAAATGACCCTGGTGACAGGGCTGGAAAGCGATAAGCGCTTCTCAGTAAGGTTTTTCTTCTATTTTAGGATTTTTTTCTCACAATAATTGAAAAATTCAAATTCATTTCGTAATTTTACGACACGTAGAATTACGACACGTAGAATTACGAAAAATAACGTCCCCATGAGAAATAAACCCATACTTAAAGGCAATCCCTTCCAGTTTGGAGTTGTGGTTGATGACGATGCATTCTGCAATCGAAAAAGTGAAATCGCCTTCTTAAAAAATCAGATAAAAAACGGATATTCCACCTGGTTATTTTCTCCGCGCAGGTTCGGCAAGACTTCCCTGGTTGAAAAAGTATTCCGGGAAACAGATTCTGCCCACTGCATATTTATGGATCTTTACAACATCAAATCGCTTGATGACTTTGGCAGAAAGTACGCTGAAATCCTTGCAAAAGTACTCTTCAACTGGAAAGACGATATTAAAAAGCTAACCGGAAAGCTTGCTGATACTTTTAAAAACCTTTCGCCCGGAATTTCATTCGACGAATTCGGAAATCCCGGCTTCACGCTTCACGTAAATAAAATTGAGAAGCAGGTTGATATAGAGACCATCCTGGAAATTCCAAATATATTGCATGCTCAAAAAGGAAAACGGGTCTGCATCGCTTTCGATGAATTTCAGGAGATAAAGCGAATCGATCCATTTTTACTGAACTGGATGAGGTCTGCCTTTCAACGGCATCAGCACATCTCATATATTTTTCTCGGAAGCAAACAATCGATGATGGAGGATATTTTCAGTTCAGCCCGGTCGCCCTTCTACGAATTTGCGGTGAGAATGAACCTGGATCCTATATCATCCATTGATTTATCTGCCTTCATAAAGGAAAAGTTTGAAAAGCATCAGCTTTCAATTCACGACAGTACAGTTCAAACAATATTGCAAAAATCCGATTGTCAGCCGCATTATACCCAGTTTTTTGCATCAGTTGTCTTCGACCTGATAAAAGCAGGTCATGACCAGGATTCTGAAAACTTCACAGCTACCTGGTTGAAGAAAATCATGTATTCCCAGGTTGATATTTTTCAGGACATATATGATCAGTTAACCAATAACCAGCGGATTGTGCTGCAGGCACTTTCCGTTATTACAGATGAGGGCCTGTTTTCTGAAGAAGCGAGGGAAAAGTATAACCTGCCTGTAAGCTCATCACTGAATGAATCCCTTCATGCTCTACAAAAAAAAGCCTTGATCTGTCATACAGGAGGAAAATACAATTTTTCCAACCCGGTTATGAGAGAATGGCTGCTTACATTAGGTTGAATCCCTAAGCTATGAAATAATAAACCCGGCCCGTTCCAGGTCCTTCCAGAAGTCGGGGTATGATTTGGTCACCACCCCCGGATCCTCGATGAGTATCCCTCCCCGCACCAGCGCTGCCGGCGCAAAGGCCATCGCCATACGGTGGTCGTGGTAGGTGGCGATCACCGGATCCGCATCGGGGGTACACATCTCCCGGTTCCAAGACAGCCATGCCCCCGTCTCATCCGCCTCCAGCAGGTACCCCAGCTTCCGCATCTCCGTCTGCAGCGCCACGATCCGGTCGGTCTCCTTGATCTTCAGCGTCTGCGTGCCGGTAAACCTGTACGGAATCCCCTTCAGACAAAGCGCCACCGCCATCGACTGCACGATATCCGGGCAATTCGTGAAGTCATATTCAAATATTTTTGCTTTTTCCTCTTGTCCGGACCCATCTCCAGATTCCTCCTGCAGCCCGGATCCTTCCTGCGATTTTTCATGCAGGCCTTCCCCATCCTGATAATTTTTCTGCTGGCTGGGTTTTCCTGGTTGCTCCACCTGCTCTGGTCCCCCCCCTCCTTCCAAAACAACTTTCTCCCCGTCAAACACCGTCTTCATTCCCAGCCTCCCAAAAATCTCCACCAGTGCACTGTCCCCCTGCAAACTCCCCTCCCTCAAGCCGGCAAGCTCCACCCTGCCCCTGTTCTCCAGGAACGCCATCGCATACCAATACGAAGCCGCACTCCAGTCGGCCTCCACCCGGTATTTCCCATGCCTGTATTTTCCACGGGGGATCGCAATGTGGTTGCCGCTCCAGAGACTTTCAACGCCGCACTCCCTCATCAGCGCCAGGGTCATTTTTATATACGACGCCGAAACGACTTCCCCCTGCAGTTCCAGGCGGAGTCCGCGTTTCATGGTGGGGGCGGTCATTAAAAGTGCGCTTATAAACTGACTACTCACTCCACCGTCGATCGCGATCTCACCCCCCTCCAGCTCTCTGCCGGAGATTTTTAGCGGGGGAAAGCCCTCCTTTTCTGTGTAGCTGATATCTGCCCCGAGGGACCTGAGGGCGTCGACGAGCGGACCGATCGGACGCTCCTTCATCCGGTGCGAACCGGTGAGCACCACCTCTCCCTTTTGTGTGCTGAAGAATGCTGTAAGGAACCGCATGGAGGTTCCTGCGTGACCAATATCAAAAACTGGCTGACCAGAAGAAACTGCCCCTGTCTCTTCATGCTTTTCGCCTGAAGCGTTGGAAGATCCCCCGGTCATTTCATTTTCTTTACCCGAAGTGATGTTAGGCTCCCCGGTCGTTCCTGTATCATTACCAGAGCTACCTTGAAGGGCCCGTACCATCACATCCGTATCGTCAGAATCGGAGAGTCCCTCGGGTAGACCTGCATTCCCGGAGAGCGCATGGATAATCAGCAGCCGGTTGGAGATGCTCTTGGAGGCCGGCAACTGCACCGATGTGTTCAATACTGAAACTGGTCTGGAAATATTATATATCATCCGTGTGTATCTAAGAGAACTATTTTTACTACTTGTCTCTAACCTTTACATCTGTATCCTGATCCTGGTCCTGATTAATTATCCCCCAACATATTCTATCATCACGGCGGTGTATCTCAGTTATCATATCTGTATTTTGTTGTAGTTCCATCAATTTATCGGTTAATTTACCGATAAAGTATATTTATCGGTAATAAAGCCGATATTTATTTGCTCCCGAAATAACAGGTGCTCCTGTTTAAGGGTCGGCAAATTCATGCTTCCACCTCACATTCACTCCCGCATCCACTATGTCCCCTCCGTGAATTAAATGAGGCGGCCGCCGCACTGGCGTTCCCCCGGTAAAATTAATAAAAACCGGGGAGGAAATGTTTTAAAACCTGTTTAGCTTCTGATTTTATCGTGGTAACTTGCGATCCGATTAAACATTTGAACCACAATGCTCGATTTTCAAAACACAGAGACTGCTTTTTCGATTAAGTCCGACAGGGATATCCGGCGGGCCTATTTTATGTATAAAATGATCTCGTACCCGTGGATCGTGAAGATCGCGAATCCACTGATCAAGGTGGCGGCGGCCATCCGGTTTCCGATTAATTGGATCGTGAAGCCGACGGTGTATGCGCAGTTTTGCGGCGGGGAGACCATTGCCGATTGTGCACCGGTGATCGATAAGATCAGGGGCGGCGGGGTCTATTCGATCCTCGACTACTCGGTGGAGGGATCGGAAGATGATGCGGTGATTGAGCAGGCGCTGGAGGAGACGCTTCGGGTGATTGACTATGCGGCGACGAATGACAACATTCCGTTTACCGTGTTCAAGCCGACGGCGTTTGCAAAGAGTGAGGCGCTGGAGGTATTGAGCGGTTCGGAGGAGCCCGATGAGGAGAGTCTGCGCGAGGGTGAGAAGTTCAGGAAACGGGTGGGCCGGCTTTGTGAGAAGGCCGCCGGGTATGGGATCCCTATTATGATCGATGCGGAGGATTCGTGGTACCAGGAGATCATCGACCGGGTGGTGATGGAGAACATGGCGAAGTACAACAAGGAGAAGCCGATCGTATTCAATACCTACCAGATGTACCGGCACGACCGGC
>CAYOVC010000232.1:0-5066 GCA_964407305.1 uncultured Bacteroidaceae bacterium
TTTTTATGCTGTTCGTTGGTAAGCCCCACCTTTTCAATGATCTCATCCACTCGTTTCCATGCTCTCTTTCCGGGTATATCATACATCCCTGCCACATACCTCAGATACTCTCGTACGTACATGTCATGATAGAGTGGGTTGTGTTCGGGGAGATAACCAATGATTCTTTTGATTTCCATTGGATGCTTTCTGTTGTTCATCTGATTTACCAACACCTCTCCTGTTGTTGGTGACAGAAAGCCGGTGATGATCTTCATTGTGGTTGATTTTCCGGCTCCATTCGGACCAATGAACCCCACTACTTCACCGGATCGTACCTCGAAAGAGATATTTTTGACTGCCCACTGTTGGCCAAAACGACGGGATATATTGCTAACGGTTATCGACACCTGAACGTGCTTAAATCAGTTATAAATACAAATGTACTATTAACCATACATAAACTGACTTACCTTGGCGAAGCTGGCCCTTGGATTAATGCACATAACGGGAATACCGGCTTCATTGGCAATCAGGTACTGCTCTTTTGCACTGAAGATCAGATCAAGCAATGTCATATGTTTGGTTGTTGTGATCAGGATCAGGTCCGCTTTGATATTCATACTGAATGCAAGGGTTTCTTTCAGGAAGTTTTTGCTGCTTGTCGCTGTATGGATTTCATATTCGATGTTATTCTGTATGAGAAAGCGGATAGCAAAATTGAGATTGACATTGATCTTTTTTTGCAGGTGCTTATCCCGGGAAGGCACTTTAAAAAGATGAATTCTTGAGTTAAGGTATTTACCTAAAAAGATGGCCCATTGTAACTTCTCTCTGTTTTCTGATTTGAAGTCGATGGGAAACACAATATCGGTAAACCGCTCCTTTGAATCGGGTTCATTCTTAACCACCATGAATGGCACGGCAGATTTGTTTATTACCCTCAGGGCTTTGCTGCCAAATAGTTTCTGACTACCTTTAATACCATGTGTACCTAATATTACAAAATTCACATTGTTTTTTTCATCAGAGGCATATTTCGAAATTTCATCAAAGATGGATCCGTTTTTTATTATATAGGAGATGTCAATTTCCAGCTCTTTGGTATATTTTTTGGCAGCTTCTTCTATTTTTTTCTCTACTTCGGGAATGGCAGTCTCTTCAGATGCTACATGGAACAAGACAACATCATTTTCCACGATCTTTCCAATCTTCGCAGCATGTTTCAATGCATTTACAGCTGCATTGGAAAAATCCCACGTCACAATTATCCTCTTTTTTTCCTGGCTCATTATTGTCTTAATTAATTTCTGTGTGTAAAATTAAATTTTTCAAACCACATTGTAAAGTATTAACCGTTAAAAACGATCGCAACCAACCATTTAATATAACGTATAATCAAACCATGTATTTTATCTGCGATCAATCATTGTTACTTTCATTGGTGATAAAATGAGGGTTTCAGACGTAAAAAACTTATTTTTGTATCCTGAGATTTTCCGGATGGAACTATTTCAGCGTTTTTTTTAAAGATTATTCAATGACACGATCAACAGTAAAAGAGTTATTTTCAGGGTCGCTTCTTAACAAAGAGGTGCTCCTAAAGGGTTGGGTGAGAACAAAAAGGGGCAACAGACAGGTTACTTTTATTGCCGTCAACGATGGTACAACCATGCAAAATATGCAGGTTGTAGCCGATGTGGATCAGTTTACCGAAGATCTCCTTAAAGATATTACTACCGGGTGTTCAGTATCAGTTCGAGGAACACTGGTTGAATCATTGGGTAAGGGGCAGCAGGTGGAAATTCATGCAGAAGCCATAGAAATTCTTGGAGCATGTGACCCCGAGGTATATCCGCTGCAGAAAAAGGGACACTCGTTTGAGTTTCTCAGGGATATTGCTCACCTTCGTTTCAGGACAAACACTTTTGGAGCTGTATTCAGGATAAGGCACGCGCTTTCCTATGCTATACATAAGTATTTCAACGACAAGGGATTCTTCTATCTTCACACCCCGATTATCACAGCTTCTGACGCTGAAGGTGCCGGGGCGATGTTTCGTGTTACAACGCTTGACATCGATAACCCCCCCAGGAATGATGAAAACAAGATTGATTTCAGCAAGGACTTTTTCGCTCGCCCCACCAATCTGACTGTCTCCGGTCAGCTTGAAGGAGAATTGGGGGCACTTGCTCTATCTTCCATCTACACCTTTGGGCCCACTTTTCGGGCAGAGAATTCCAATACACCGAGACATGTGGCTGAATTTTGGATGATCGAGCCTGAGATGGCATTTTATGATATTCATGACAATATGGACCTGGCCGAAGATCTTCTGAAATACCTGGTCAGGTATGCGATGAAAAATTGCAGTGAGGATCTCGGGTTTCTCAATTCTATGATTGACAAGGAATTGCTGGAACGTCTGCAACTCATTGTTGATAGTGATTTTGTAAGGATGAGCTATACAGATGCCGTTGATATTCTAAAAGGCTCGGGAAACACATTTGAATTTCCGGTAGAATGGGGCTCCGACCTTCAGGCTGAACATGAGCGATATCTTGTAGAGAAGGAGTTTAAAAAACCGGTCATTTTAACGGACTACCCGGCGGATATAAAATCGTTTTATATGAAGCAGAATGATGACGGGAAAACTGTCAGGGCCATGGATGTACTTTTTCCGAAGATCGGTGAAATTATAGGAGGCAGCCAACGTGAGGAGGATTATGATAAATTATTAACAAAAATGAAGGATATGGGTATTCCGGATGATGAGTTATGGTGGTACCTGGAAACCCGTAAATTTGGCACGGTTGAGCACAGCGGATTCGGACTTGGTTTTGAGCGGTTATTGATGTTTGTAACAGGTATGACTAATATCAGGGATGTGATTCCATTTCCCCGTACACCGAGGAGCGCAGAGTTTTAATAAATATAGGTATGTTAAAGCAACGTCTTCAGCAGAAACTGCTACAGAAACTTTCACCACAGCAGATCCAGATGATCAAGCTGCTGGAGATTCCTGCGATCCAGATGGAGCAGAGGATTAAAAAGGAGATGGAAGAGAATCCTGTACTGGAGGAGGGAGGTGATGAAATATCAGAGATGGATGAACAGGAGATGGAAGATGAATCAGGAGATTATGATGAATTTTCGCTGGAAGACTATATGGATGATGATGATGTTCCTACATACAGGCTGAATGCTCAAAACTATTCCCGGGATGATAAGCAGGAGGAGATTCCTTTTTCCGGTGGAAGTTCTTTTAGTGAACATCTTAGCAGTCAGATAGGCTTGCGTGACCTGGACGAGGTCCAGGAATTGATCGCAGAGTATATTATTGGTAATATTGATGAGGACGGTTATCTCAGGCGGGAACTTGAGGCTATATCTGACGATCTTGCCTTTACTTTCGGACTTGAAACAACATACGAGCAGTTACATCAGGTGTTGATGATCATACAGGATCTGGATCCTGCCGGCGTTGGTGCAAGAAGTTTACAGGAATGCCTGATGCTGCAGCTGGCACGCCGGGGACTGAATAGTTCCGTTGAAGAAACTGCTTATCAGATACTCAAATTCCATTTTGATGAGTTTTCAAATAAACATTATGATAAAATCATTCAACGCCTGCCCATTGCAGAAAAGCAGTTGAAAGATGCTCTTGAGTTAATTGTAAAACTCAATCCAAAGCCGGGAGGGTCATATGGTGACACACAGAGCAAAACATTTCATCAGATCGTACCCGACTTTATACTGGAAGAGAATAATGGCGAACTGGAGTTGATACTGAATTCTTCAAATGTTCCCGACTTAAGGGTGAGCAGGAACTACACAGAAATGTTAGAGTCATACAGTGCCAATAAAAAGAACGCTTCCAGGGAGGAAAAGGATGCAGTTACATTTGTTAAGCAAAAACTGGATTCCGCAAAATGGTTCATCGATGCCATCAGGCAGAGGCAAAACACCCTGATGCTTACTATGGAGGCGATTCTGCAATACCAGATCAAATATTTCAGTGAAGGAGAAGAGCAGCTACTACGCCCTATGATCCTAAAAGATATTGCTGAGATGACGGGACTGGATATCTCTACCATATCCAGGGTTGTGAACAGTAAATATATACAGACGCAATTCGGTATATTCCCGTTGAAGTACTTTTTCTCTGAAGGACTGCAGACTGAAAGTGGTGAAGAGGTTTCAACCAGGGAGATCAAGAACATTTTACAGGAATGTATCAGTAATGAAGACAAGCGCAAGCCTCTTACTGACGACAGACTTGCGGTGATTTTACAGGAAAAGGGATACCACATTGCCAGAAGGACGGTTGCAAAATACAGGGAGCAATTAAACCTGCCGGTGGCCCGGCTTCGAAAAGAACTGTAAACCTTACAGAATATGGTACAGATTCTGGCAAAGATCTTCTCTTACGTTTTTCATCCCCTCATCATGACCTCCCTCGGTATGCTGATTCTTCTCAATTCAGGAACATCACTTTCGGTATTACAGCCCGAGGTAAAACGCATATCCTTCGTTGTCACTATGTTATTCACCTCGGTATTTCCTGCATCAATGGTGATTTTCCTATATATAACGAAAATGATTGATAATGCTGAATTACAGGAAAGAAAAGAGAGAAATCTTCCGATGGTTATGGTCCTGATCATGTACTTGTTCGCATTCTTTGTAATGAGAAGCATCCCTCAATTGTCTGCGGGTCACCTGATGTTCCTGCTTTGTCCCACTACAGCACTTTTAGCCGCTTTGGTATTCAACAGGTTTATGAAGCCGAGTATTCATATGCTTGGAATAGGAATGTTGCTGGGGATTATCCTGGTTCTGATCCTTATCTATGGCGCATCGATTCAGGGAATTTTTATTCTAGCGGTTCTCACAGGAGGCCTCCTGGGTTCCTCTCGTCTTTTGCTCGGTCTGCATACTCCCGCCGAGGTGTTTGCAGGATTTATGATCGGCTTCCTGCCCACACTGATAATGATGACAGTTCATATCTTTACTGTGATGAGGGGTTAGTGATGCGAGACTCCCTGATCACTTCCAACCTCTCCTCCTCCTCCTCCGTTTCAACC
>CAYOVC010000233.1:0-5008 GCA_964407305.1 uncultured Bacteroidaceae bacterium
GAATAACCAAAAAAGCTGAACAACCTTAGTTCATATATTCAATCATTTTTGTATTTTTATCAAAACTAAACCTACATGAGTGATAATTCTAAAATATTATCTGACTTAAAAAGTCACTTGAATACAAACTATGGCAATTTTGTAATGGATGTGATATTGTTTGGTTCACAGGCTCGAGGCGATGCTAAGGAGTATTCTGATTATGACATTTTATTGTTTTAGATAAGGATTATTCCGGAAAAGATGAAAATCAAATTTTAGATTTATGCTACGATATAAATTTAAAACATAATATTCTAATTGACGCACATTTGATTTCAAGGAAGAAACTGAACTCTATTCGTGGGAGACAGCCAGTTTTCCTAAATGCCATTAAATCCGGTATACACGCATGACAATTAAAATATCAATTCCCAAAGCGATTCAACAGGAGTCAGATGGCATTATTGAAGCATTCAATAAAATACACTTTAGCGGAAGAACAAGCAACGTTGCCTATTTTGCAGAAACAAAGGGGAAATTCCTGTACCTCAAAAGAAAAGAGTATGGAAAAATCTCACCTGTTGCAAGGCTTACATATACCGGGGATATTAATAAATGGGAGTTTGCCATTTTCAAATGGACCAGTGAAAAGTATGATTCTGATGAGTGGTTCTTCCCCGGCTCCAATCTGTTCGACGGAACCCTCGAAGGAGCAATGAAAGCCGGACTGGAGGCGTATCCGGTTTAAATGGCAGGGTGTTGCTGATTTCTTGATTAAAGGACAACCCGGTACTTTTGCATGCGTTGGCCCTGACTCATACACTCATAATAATTAGTTATATCTTCATTTCTATATCTAATTTGACTATATTTGCAGATATATCTGTATTTTATGAAATTTAGTTTATATGAAAAATCGGGGGCAGAGCTGATCTCGCATTTAGGGCGGCGTTTTCGGGATTACAGGAAACGAACTGGGATGACACAAAAAGAGGTCTCCCATCAATCAGGGTTAAGCGTATTTACCATCAGCTCATTTGAAAAAGGCAGTGGCACGGGTATTACCATGTCATCGTTTATAAAACTGCTCCGTGCCATCGACTGTCTTGATGAAATTGAAAAATTACTCCCCCCTTTGCCGCAGAGTCCGCGGGCGCTGTATAAGAAGCAAAAATAAAATCAGTCGACATGGAATCGAACGTTCTAAAAGTTAAAATATGGGGTCTGGACGCAGGTTATTTGTCGTGGGATCAGAATGCCGGGATTGGGATTTTTGAGTATGACCCGGACTTTCTAAAACAGAATCTGGATATTGCTCCCCTAACCATGTCTATCCATTCCTCCCGCAGCAAGCGACAGATGCCATGGATAGGAAATAGCGATAAACTTTATCAAGGGTTACCCCCTATGATTGCTGACTCATTGCCGGATAAATGGGGGAACTCATTATTCAAAGCATGGTTAAGAGACAACCATTTGTCAGAAAAAAACACAACACCGGTTGATCACTTATCATTTATCGGAAACCGTGCAATGGGAGCATTAACCTATGAGCCCGCACATAAGCTAGGTGACAAAATGGCTTTTACCGTCGATGTTCAAAAATTATATGAATTTGCCCGGCAAGTCTTAAATGAAAGAGAAACCACCATATTAGACCAGGAAAACTCCGTTTTATGGCAGGACCTGATTAAAGTAAGTGCTTCGCCAGGGGGTAAACGGCCAAAAGCAATTGTAGCTTTAAATGAAAAGACAGGTGAAATAATATCCGGCCAGGGTATAATACCGGAAGGATACCACCATTTCATTTTAAAATATGATGATAATTCAACATATCCCTTCGGAAAATTGGAGTTTATCTATTACAAGATGGCTTTAAACGCAGGTATAAAAATGATGCCTTCTCAACTGAGAAGTTATGGAAATGTGACCCATTTCCTGACGCAGCGTTTCGACCGTGTACACAATGACCGCATCCACACCCAAACAATGGCAGCCATGATTCCCGACAGCCATAATTATGAAGATCTTTTTTCTGTAATCCGGCAATTAAAGCTACCTTATGATGATCTTCGGGAACAGTATATCAGAATGGTATTCAATGTTATAGCCCGAAATGTTGACGATCATTCAAAAAACTTTGCATTTTGCATGAACCGGGATGGCTCGTGGAGGCTCTCACCTGCATACGACTTAACCTTTAGTGTCGATCTGGCAGCACCGGCATATGTCAACAGGCACTCCCTGTCGGTAAATGGAAAATATGAAAATATTACCCGGGAAGATTTGGAGATAATTGGGCAAAAAAATGATATACAGAATTATAAAAGTCTTATCGACAATGTAGCCGAGGCAATATCAAAGTTCGGTCAGTACGCCCGGGAATATGGAATCGATAAAAGGCTTATCGATGACATAAAGAAAGAATTCCTGATTCTCTGAAATAAAACAAGGCCCCTTAACCCTTAAAGTCAATTCTTGCCGTATTTAAATATTATACAACCACTGCAGGCCAAAAGGGGGTTAACAAAAAACCGAACTCCTTTACTATCAAGGAATTCGGTTTTTAGATTGAGGTCGGTAGCGGAGAGTAAATAATTGCCTCTTCGAATTAAAGTTTTTTTATAGTTTACCAAGCATTCTGTATGTTTGGTACAACTCTAAATAAATATTGTGATTTTCTGAGTTTGGTAAATATGTTTTCTCTATCCCTGAGCCCATTGCTTGTTGAGCTTCTTTAACGTCTTTGTAAACGCCTCCAACAACGGAAGCAAACATAGCTGCCCCAAGAGCAACGCTTTGTTCTGATCGTGCAACCTTGATGGGCATATTCATTACATCTGCCAGGGTTTGCATAACAAAATCCGATTTTTTCGCTACACCACCAATGGCTACAACTGAATCAACTTTCACTCCATTTTCAAGAAAACGATCTACAATTGCTTTTGATCCATATGCAGTTGCTTCAACCAACGCCCTGAAAATACCTGGGGCTGTAGATCCTAATGTTAACCCGGTAATTATTCCCTTCAAATTTTGATCTGCATCAGGGGTTCTTCTGCCGTTCAAATAATCTGTTGCTAAAATAGTGGAATCTTTAATTGGAATTTTAGCAGCTTCTTTTGATAACTCAGGTATAATTTTATTTTCAATTACATTTTTCTTCTCATGATCATCTAAAAATTGTAAAGGCCACGTCAATATATCCTTAAACCAGGCGTATATATCACCGAAAGCTGATTGACCCGCTTCCAAACCAATCATACCCGGAATAACTGATCCATCTACCTGGCCACATATACCAGGAATAAGTTTATTATTAATATCTTCATAAGGCGCAACTATCATATCGCACGTTGAAGTACCCATGATTCGGACAAGTGTATTCTCACCAATTTCAGCACCAACAGCACCAATATGTGCATCTAAAGCACCTACTCCTACTAAAACATTAGTTGACAACCCTAATTTTAATGCCCATCTGCGCGAGAGGTTTCCAAATACCTGATCACTTGTATATGTTTCTTCAAACAAGTTATTTCGCAATCCTTCTAATTTTGGATCTAATGTTGCTAAAAAATTTTCAGAAGGAAGTCCATTCCATTCCGAGTGCCAAAGAGCTTTATGGCCTGCAGCGCATCGACTTCTTTTTATTTGTTTTAGTTTGGTGGTTTCGGTTAATACTGTCGGAATCCAATCGCAACACTCTATCCATGAATATGCAGCTTTTTGGACTTCTTCATCGTGTCGAAAAATGTGTAGGACTTTTGCCCACACCCATTCAGATGAATAAATACCACCTTCATATTTTGTGTAATCTACTTCCCATGAGTGAGAAAGTTTATTTATTTCATCTGCCTCTTTTACTGCAGTATGATCTTTCCACAAAACAAACATGGCGTTAGGGTTTTCTTCAAATGGAGGAAACAATGCCAGTGGAATGCAATTTTCGTTCGTTAACACAGGCGTGCTTCCCGTTGTGTCAATAGAGATGCTTACAACATTTTCAGCTACCGAAGAGTCACATTGATTCAAGGCTTCCTTAATTGTCATACCAAGTACTTCAAGATAATCTTTTGGGTGCTGCCGGTATTGATTTAATTTCGGATCACAATACATGCCTTTTTTCCATCTGGGGTAATATTTAGTTGAAGATGCTACTTCTTTACCATTTTCCACATCAACAATCAGCACTCTTGCAGAGTCTGTTCCATAGTCCAGACCAATTACATATTTTTTCATCCGTTTTATTTTTTTTACTGTAAGATAGAGCATCCATACAAAAAAGGCAGGAACTCGGATACCTCCCTCATGCAAATCTGTTTTAGCACCTTTAAAAGGTCCAGGACTTCCCTGGTATGCTGGTCCGTTATCAGACGAAAAGATAATCAGTGTATTCTCATATTGTCCGGTAGATTTTAAATGTGTAATCAGTTTACCAATCTGTTCATCAAGATGCGAAACCATAGACCTGAAATAGAGTTGGTCTCCTTTACAACCGAGTGCTTTGTACTTTGATAAATGTGGTTCGGGTGCGGGTTCGTAAGGAGTATGTGGAACATCAAACCACAACTGAAGGTAGAATGGGGTAGGGCGGACTCACCTTGCTGACGAGCCTCAAAATCTTGTGGGCGTAAACCGCCTAAATGCCATTTACCAATATGTGCCGTTGTATATTCATGACTTTGCAATATTTCTGCTAATGTAGTTGCTTCGACTGGAAGATGCATTTCATGATCATCAAAATGCCTTCTCGCGTTAAATCGTAATGGAAATTTCCCGGTTAATATACATGCCCGCGAAGGTGAGCAAATGGCTGAACCCGAATAAAAACAGGTAAACCGTATTCCTTCGCTTGCGAGGGCATCGATATTTGGTGTTTCAATAGATTGACTACCGTAACAAGATAAATCACCATATCCCAGGTCGTCGGCAAGTAACAATATTATGTTTGGTGATTCATTATTTTCTTTTACCGAACAACTTATACAAAGCCCCGTAAGGAGCATAAAAAATAAAAATCTCA
>CAYOVC010000234.1:0-5004 GCA_964407305.1 uncultured Bacteroidaceae bacterium
CAAAATTGATCAAAGTATATCCCATAACGGTGTTTGTCTGACCGTTGTTGACATTGGTGATAAAACATACACCGTAACAGCCATTCAGGAGACGCTTCTGAAATCAAACCTGGGTCAACTCAAAATGGGTGACAAGGTGAATCTTGAAAGAAGCACTAAACTGGATGGCAGGCTGGACGGCCATATGGTACAGGGACACGTGGATCTGACCGCCACCTGTACGTCAGTAAAAGAGGCAGAGGGAAGCTGGTACTACACATTCGAATATGAACCCACAAGCGATGAGCATATCACGGTGGAAAAAGGCTCTGTATCTGTAAACGGGGTAAGCCTTACCGTAGTTAACTCACAGGAACGCTCTTTTGAGGTTGCAATTATCCCGTTTACATGGGAGGTAACCAATTTTCATACATTCGAACCTGGAACCATTGTAAATATCGAATTCGATATTATCGGGAAATATATCGCAAAAATCCTGAAGCAGATGCGAACATCCTGAAGCGGATGCAATAATCCCCAATTCATATGTTCTAAAGAACCTATTTTGTTTGTCGATTGTCGCTCGTACAATTGTATCTTTATTCTTCATAATTCCAACATTTATGAATTTCTCATCGTTGAATAAAGTATTTATGTAGATGAAAACAATTCTGATCCTGGGCGCAGGGCTCTCTTCCAACATGTTAATCCGCTATTTTGTTGAAAAATCCGGTGAATTAAATATCAGGATCCGTGTAGGTGATCTATCCATCGCCACAGCGACGTCAAAAGTTGACGCGTGTTCCAACTGTACTGCATTTGAGTTCGATGTATACAACGATCTGCAGATCAACCGTGAGATATCCAGGGCCAATCTTGTCATCTCCATGCTTCCCGCAAGGTTGCACCCTATCGTTGCAAAGAAATGTATCAGGTACGGCAAAAACCTGGTCACAGCCTCCTACGCAGGAACTGAAATAAAGGAGTTGGATTTCGAGGCACGTAAAAAAGGGATCGTCATTATGAACGAATGCGGAGTCGATCCCGGAATCGACCACATGTCGGCCATGCAAATGATCGACCGCATCAGGGCAAAGGGGCTTGATATGATCGCTTTTGAGTCAAGCACCGGAGGTCTCGTAGCGCCCGGTTTCGAAACCAACCCGTGGCAGTACAAATTCACCTGGAACCCCAGAAATGTGATCCTCGCAGGAAAAGATGGAGCCAGGTTCATGCACAATGGGAAATTCAAATATATTCCTTACCATCAACTGTTCCGCAGAACAGAGATTATCAAGGTACCCGGACTTGGAGAATTTGAGGTGTATGGGAACCGCGACTCACTGAGGTACAGGGAAACATATGGCCTTCATCACCTTGAAACCATGTTCAGGGGAACGATACGCCGTCCGGGCTTCTGTGAAGCCTGGAATACGTTCGTACAACTTGGTGCCACCGATGACAGCTACATCATGGAAAATACCGAAAGCATGACCTGCAGGGAATTCATAAATAGCTTCATGGCATACAGGGTCGATATTCCTGTTGAAGATAAACTGTCGCTGTACCTCGGTATACCCCTGGAATCGAAAATGATGGAACGATTAAAATGGTTGGGTATTTTTGATGATAAACCGATCGGAATCCCCGGGCTGACCCCGGCCATGGTCCTTCAAACCATTCTTGAAAAAAAATGGTCACTTGAACCCGGCGACAAGGACATGATCGTTATGCAGCACCAGTTCGATTATCTTGAAAAGGATGTCCGCAAAAAGATCATCTCCACCATGTCATATGTTGGAAAAGACTCTTTTAATACTGCAATGTCAGCCACAGTCGGACTTCCTGTTGCCATAACAAGCCGTTTAATACTCGAAGGGGCCATTCATTTAAAAGGGGTCCACCTTCCTGTTCAAAAAGAGGTGTATGAACCTGTTCTTAAAGAATTAGAGCAATTTGACATCAAATTCTTCGAAGAAGAGATAATAATCCCAAAAGATGTCGGCAGCGTCTGAATTTAACGTTAAATAGAAAGCACCTGCCTGATCCTTTTAGTGGATCTGCAGCCAAGCGAATCAATATGTTCCTTAGATGGATGGTAAGGAGAGACGATGCCGGGGTGGATTTTGGACTATGGAAAGGTATCCCGCCATCGGTACTTTCGTGTCCGCTTGATATACATAGCGGTAATGTGGCCAGAAAGCTCGGACTTCTGCAACGTTCCCAGAATGATGCAAAAGCAGTGGCCGAACTTGATATCAATTTGAGAGAGCTGGATCCTGATGATCCTGTAAAATATGATTTTGCTCTTTTCGGACTGGGTGTATATGAGGGGTTTGGTAAATGAACCATTCTCTATAGACCGAACATACAATCCATTAACCGAACACCTTCTGATTTGCTCAAGATGATTCTGAAATTAATTTCCTTCAGCGAATATCCTGTCTGCCAACCACAAGCCCGTCCTTCATCTTTACCATTCGGTCGGCCATCTGTGCAAGCTGCATGTCGTGCGTAACGATAACCAAAGTTTTTCCCATCTCGTCACGGAGTCTGAAGAAAAGGTTATGCAGCTCTTTTTTGTTCTCTGTATCGAGGTTTCCAGAAGGTTCATCAGCCAGGATTACAGCCGGATCGTTTATCAGGGCCCGCGCAATAGCAACCCGCTGCTGCTCTCCTCCCGAAAGCTCCGCCGGTTTGTGTCCTGTGCGTTCAGATAATTTAAGAAAATCAAGCAGCTCCCCTGCCCTTCGTTCTACCACCTTACGTTGCCTTTTTGCAATGAACCCTGGTATACAAACATTCTCAAGGGCCGTAAATTCTGGTAGCAGCTGGTGAAACTGAAACACGAAACCGATGTTCCGGTTTCTGAACCTCGCCAACTGGTTTCCCTGCAGCGTAGAAGTATCAATGCCCTTGATCTCAACTGTTCCGGCATTTTGCCGGCTGAGCGTACCTATGATCTGCAGCAGCGTTGTCTTCCCTGCCCCCGAGGCACCCACCACCGATACCACTTCGCTCTCAGCAATCTCCAGTGAGATCCTCTTCAATACCTGCAAGTCGCCATAGCTCTTAGTAATATCCTTTGTCCTGATCATCACGGTCATGTGATAAAGATAAAATAAATATATGATGTATAGGTAAGAAACATAATTGCCCCCTGGATCCTTGTAATTCTTGCTCGCCTCAAAGGTAGCATGAATGCAAACAGCAACAGGGCTGATCCGATCATCCAGGGCATATCAATGGTGAGCACTTCCGGCACAGTTTGAATGGGCTTTATTATGGAGGTAATTCCAAGTACAGATACAATATTCATGATATTGGATCCAAGGATGTTCCCAACCGATATCTCCAACTCTCTTTTAATCGCCGCGATGATTGATGTAACCAGCTCTGGCAGACTAGTTCCCAGCGCAACCATGGAGATCGAGATCACACGTTCCGAAATACCAAAATACTTTGCCATTTCTGCAGCATTGTCGACAAGCAACAATGCCCCAAATGCCAGTCCGGCACAGGAAGCGAGAAAGATCATTCCCGAAACCCACCATGGCGTTTTTTGCAGGATATCAGGTTTTACGAGATCTTTGTTTTCCGGCCTGCGTGACTGCATGATGGAGAAGATAATATAGAGCAGTAACAGGACAACAAACAGGGCTCCCTCAACCCTTGAGAGCTGATGGTCCAGGAGGAACAGCAGCAAAAGAAGTGTCAGAGCAATCATAATGGGCCAATCTACAACGATAGAGGATCTTTGCAGGGTAAGTGGAAAAATCAGTGCAGTAAGACCAAGAACCAATAAGATATTGGAAATATTACTTCCAATAACATTTCCGATGGCCATATCGGGATATCCGTGTACCGCTGCCTGAATGCTTACCAACAATTCAGGTGCCGATGTGCCAAACGCCACAATCGTAAGTCCGATAATACCTGATGGAATGTTAAACCTGCGTGCAATCGCAACACTGCTTTCCACGAGATATTTTCCGCTGAGCAAAAGCAGTACCAGACCGAAGATTAAAAGAAGAATAATGGCTATTTCCATCTGGAGTAGGGGAGATTAATCCGGATCAACCTGATTTTTTACGTTCTTCACAACTTTATCGGCATCTTTTTTCAGATCATCCCTGATCTCCTTGAAATCTTTCACTACATCTGAGGAAGTATCCTCCATTTCGCGCTTAATATCGTCCGTTGCACGCCTGAATTCCTTCATGCCCTGGCCAAACATCCTTGCCATCCTGGGAATCTCCTTGGAACCAAAAAGCAACAGTACAGCCAATACGACGATCAGTATCTCCTGTCCGCTAAAAAATAAAAATACCCACGCTGTCATCTTCCCATTTTTTTACAAAGATAAAAAGGAATATAGATTAAATACACCTGATCATGGAAAAAGTGGATGAATAAGGATAACAGTCAAAAAAGCCGTTCCGAAAAACTCCGGAACGGCTGAAATAATCATAGATTTTTATCTGTAATTTGTTTGATAGTCTGTTCCAATTATGACTTGCGAACACCTTTCAGTACCCGTGTGGTCTCTCCCTTACTGATCGTGTCATACACTACCGGTGTGGCAATAAACAGTGAAGAATAGGTACCCACCACTACACCGATCATCAGGGCAAAGGTAAATCCGCGGATCACCTCTCCTCCAAAGATAAAGATGGTGAGCAATACCAGGAATGTACTGATAGAGGTACTGAAGGTACGGCTTAACGTGCCATTCAATGCAAGATTGAATATCTCTCTTCGCTCCCGTTTCCTGTAGATTCCGAAGAATTCCCGGATCCGGTCGAACACCACCACGGTATCATTGATGGAATAACCCACCACGGTAAGAATTGCAGCAATGAATGCCTGATCAATCTCCAGCGAGAATGGCATAATACCACTTAACAGGGAAAACAATCCGAGTACAATTAATACATCATGGATCAGTGCGGTAAGTGCCCCCAGGCCATACTGCCAATTACGGAACCGCATCAGTATATAGACAAATATGATGACCAGGGATGC
>CAYOVC010000235.1:0-4990 GCA_964407305.1 uncultured Bacteroidaceae bacterium
GCGCTTAGCCTGACCCTGCTGGGTTTGATCTTTATCCAGGTTAGCTGGATAAGAAGTGCGGTTGAGCTGAAGGATACACAATTTCAGCAGCTGGTCAATAACACACTCACCGACGTCTCCAGGCAGCTTGATCAATACTATATATCGACGAGAATGAATGCCATTATTGAGGAGCGGCTCTCTTATGAACAGGGTGAAGATTTGCTTCCTGATCCGGATCTGAAGGATCCTGCAGTGGCCCTGGATGAAGGTGGAAAAAACAGCACAGATTCAGAGGTATTAAAAGATGATGGAAAAGAGAGCCTTGTCGAGATCATTGGCGATTCAGCCATTGTTATCAGGCATCATGACGGGGAGGTTACCGATACAATCAATATCAGTGGCTACAAGGATGAAGAGAGCAGGAGGCGGCTGGCGGAATCCCTGAAGCAGCAGCAAGCAATGATGGCAACGATCATGAAAAGGATGTTACTGGAAAACGTATCCTTTGAAAAGCGAATAGGGCAGCAGCAGTTGGAGAAGATTTTATCGAGGTACCTTATCGACCGGGGCATCAATTTGGATTACGAATATGTTGTATTGATAGACAATAGGAAGGAGGTATACTCCTCAGATGAATTCACGCGTGATACCGATTGCTATTATTTCAGGACCTTGCTTTTGAATGATGATATCCTGGAGGAGGAGACCTATCTATACCTCTATTTTCCTGGTCAGGAGGAACTTGTCAGAAGCTCCCTTGGTTTCCTGGTTTTTTCCACACTGGTTTTAACCATCTTAATGATCCTGCTCTTTACATTTGCCTTGTATGTGATCTTCAGACAAAAAAAATTATCGGATATCAAGAACGATTTTGTGAATAACATGACACATGAATTAAAGACGCCAATCTCAACAATCAGTCTTGCTTCACAAATGCTGAATGACGAAAGTATTTCTGTGGAGCGAAGAAATTCAGGTAATATCTCCAGGATCATTCAGGCCGAAAGCAAGAGGCTGGGTTACCAGGTTGAGCGGGTCTTACAGATGGCCGTACTTGACCAGGGGCACCTGGTATTGAAGAAGAAGGAGCTCTCTATGAATGAGATCATCCACACTGTAGTGCAGAATTTTAAATTGCAGGTGGAAAACCAGAACGGAAAAATTGAACTGATCGATGAGTCGACAAACGATGTTGTATACGGTGACAAAGTGCACCTGATGAATGTGGTCACGAATCTGCTGGATAACGCTGTGAAGTACAGCAAGGAAACACCTGATATTGTCATTCATGTAAGTAACACGAAAAATCTTTTTCGCTTTGGTGTAAAAGACAGTGGAATTGGGATCAGTAAGGATAACCAAAAGAAGGTCTTTGACCGTTTTTACAGGGTTTCCACAGGCAATGTTCATGATGTGAAGGGGTTTGGCCTGGGGTTGAGTTATGTAAAGTTGATCGTGGAGCAGCATGGCGGGTCGATAGCGCTTTCCAGCGAACTGAACAGAGGAACACAATTTGATATCATACTACCGTTACAAACTGAAATGCAACCATCATGAATGAGATAAAAACACGTGTTTTGCTGGCAGAGGATGATGAAAACCTGGGTTCACTGCTCCAGGAATACCTCCAGGCCAAGAATTTCGAAACCGATTGGGTTACGAATGGTGACAAGGCTTTTCGTTATTTTGAGCAATACCATTATGATCTTTGCATCTTTGATGTGATGATGCCGGTAAAGGATGGATTTGCACTTGCCACGGATGTGCGGGTCATGAACAGCAAAATCCCCATCATTTTTCTCACTGCCAAGTCGATGAAGAATGATGTTCTGGAGGGATTCAGCCGGGGTGCAGATGACTATATTACAAAACCCTTCAGCATGGAAGAGCTGCTGTTCCGTATAGAGGCCATTTTACGGAGAACCAAGGGGAAGATGGGGGAGGAGAAAAATGGTTGGGAGATCGGAAAGTTTTCCTTTGATGTGAAGAAGCAGGAACTCAGTGCCGGGGAAAAGGTTCAGAAGCTAACTACCAAAGAGGCTGACCTCCTGAAGTTGCTCTGCAACAATATGAA
Source organism: uncultured Bacteroidaceae bacterium (assembly GCA_964407305.1). GTDB lineage: Bacteria > Bacteroidota > Bacteroidia > Bacteroidales > M55B112. The sequence continues at coordinate 2,057 of CAYOVC010000235.1, forward strand.
CGAAGTGCTTGAGCGCAATTTTGCCCTGAAGGCGATATGGTTCGACGATAATTACTTTAATGCACGGAGCATGGATGTGTATATCACCAAGCTCAGGAAATACCTGAGGGACGATCCGCGCGTGCAGATCATCAATGTTCATGGCAAGGGTTATAAACTTGTAGTAGATGAGGAATAAAAAAAGCCACCCATAAAGATGAGTGGCTTCCTGTTTAATTTTCAGATCGTTTATCAACGGCCCTGCTCGGAATGGTCTTTACGTGCCGAGTAGTTGATAATCAGAGCCTTCGCCTGTCTGAGCGCCTGCTTTACATCATCGACCTTGCCCATGGGTATATCCTGGTCGATCCTAAGTGACATTACCATCCTGTTTTTATCAGCCTCAGGTAATTTTTCACGCTCAAACAATACAAAGTCCTGTACCGATTCAGTAGGAATTCCCTCTTCATTAATCAGCTTGTCGTTTAGCTGGATGATCGGCTCGGATCCGTACATAGCCTGCAGGTGTCTGGCCGGACGACCAATATAGATATAGCTTACAAGCTTTTTCTGCTCCAGCTTTTTCACTTCAGAGACCTCTGTTGGTTTAATCTGCACCATCACCTCTGTCTCCCTCATCGTGGTTGATACCATGAAGAAGAACAGCAGCATGAAGATGATATCGGGCAGAGAAGCGGTATTGATCTTCTGTGCGCCGGTTCCTTTTTTTCTTTTAAATTTAGACATTACCTGAGCCCTCCTATATTTTTTGGTTCTGCCTCTGAAATGTTCATTTTATAGACTTTTCTGATCGCTTCGGAGATCTCTTTTTCCGATGGAATGTTCATATTCAGCTCATCAAAGTCCTTATCGAAATAGAGTTTGCAAAAATCCTGTCTGAGCTGATTCACTGCAGCCACAAGTTCGTTTTGCACCAACAGGTATTGTTGGTAGGTTGTGGACCTGTCGTTTTGAAGTGAGATAACCCCTTTCGAGATCCGCCCTCGCCAGAGGCCATCTGCGGGGAGCAAAGGGGATGACCCTGGAGGAAACTGTACTTCAGCCTCTTCCTTTTCGGGCAGATCAGGATCGTTGTTTGAATTCAGGAAGAACTCCATCGTAATATTCTTCAGCTCATCAATCCTGGTACCAAATTCACCCCTGACCATTAACTGGTCGTTCCTGTTGATCAGTACTACAAGGACATTTCTTTTCTTTACCTGGACCTCTTGCTCCTGCTCTTCCTCCGGAATAGGAGGAAGCAGCCGCGTTAATCCGGTATCAACATCCATTGTAGTGGCAACCAGGAAGAAGATCAGTAACAGGAAGGCAATATCGGCCATTGATCCTGCATTAACCTCTTGTAATTCTCTTTTTGCCATTGGGTTTCCAATTTAAAGGGTGACCCGGTGCTTTTGAACACCGGGACTCCCTGGAATATTATTTGAATATGCTAACAACTTCAAAGTAGAGTATTGATATAATTGCAATGCCGAAGATGATATAGGTTGAGAACAACCCTGTTCCAATCCATTTCAGTGCTACAGGATTGGTGTTATCCGTTCCTGTATATCCGAGAATCTGGATGGATGTATCGGATGCAAAAACGAAATATGATACCAGCAACAGCACAGCAGCTGCTCCGGCTACCATCAGTAATCGCAGGATTGCCTTCACATCGGTTACAATATTAATCAGGGGGAACGCAATGGCAGCAATGGCAGCGATTGCCAGCAGGATGTATGCCCAGTTCAACGCGTAATCCGTCCGCTTGTACACCATCAGTTCCCAGTTGGTCAGATGATCCCTGAGATCGACCTCTTCCGGAGTTATCCCGGTAATCGGCATCTCTTCATCTGCGGTTATGGCCACGGCGGCCGTATCTTCTTCAGCGACAACAGTATCTGCTTCAGCTATTTCAAGACTTTCAGCAGCAGTGGTATCTACAACGGTGGTGTCAACATCTGTAGCGACTCCGGGTTCAGGCTCACTTGGCAGAGCGCCTTCGGTAAGGAGCTGTTCCACGCGCGCATCCAGTTCGGCGATGTCAACTGTTCTTGGACTGATATAGAAGAACAGAATGACGATCAGCGAGATCGTTGCAACCACAATTAATGTGATCGATGATATTTTAGAATAAGACATAGTCTGTTATTTTTTAAGATTGTGCTTTACCAACATATCAACCAGGGAGATGGAAGCATCTTCCATCCGATTCACAATCGAATCAACCTTGGATATCAGGTAGTTGTAAAAGAACTGCAGGATGATTGCAACGATCAGACCGGTTACTGTTGTAATAAGAGCAACCTTGATACCACCGGCCACAACGGTCGGGGAGACGTCGCCCTGCTCCTGGATCTTGTCAAATGCCTGGATCATACCAATTACAGTACCCATAAACCCAAGCATCGGTGCAACGGCTATGAACAGAGAGATCCATGAAAGATTTTTCTCAAGAAGTCCCATCTGCACACTACCATAAGAAACTACTGATTTCTCTACAACGTCAATTCCCTGGTCGGCCCTGTCAAGCCCCTGGTAGAATATACTCGCAACCGGTCCGCGGTTATCGCGGCACACATCTTTGGCAGCTTCGATACCACCTTCTTCAAGGGCGGCTTCTACAGCAACAAGCAGCTTTTCTGTATTCGTTGATGCGAGACTCAGGTAGATAATTCTTTCAAAGGCAAGTGCCAAACCGAAAATCAGGGTCATAAGCACAGCACCCATAAAACCGGCACCACCCTCAATGAACTTCGTTTTCAGATTTGTGTGTAAGACACTGAGACCACTCTCTTTTTCAACCTCAGGGGCCGGTGACTGCTCGGTTGCAGCCTCTTCAGCCGGAACAAGATCTTCTGCAACTTGTGACGTGTCATCAGCGGCAGAAGACTGTGCTGCAGGATCTTCCTGAGCAAATACGGATACCCCCATCATAAGTATCCCGAAAAC
>CAYOVC010000236.1:0-4958 GCA_964407305.1 uncultured Bacteroidaceae bacterium
GTTTTTATTACTTTTACCGTACAAACTTCAACATCTAATGAGTTTAGTCAGAAGCATCGTTTTAATCGCTTTGTCGGCACTGTTGTTATCTTCGGGGCCTTCGGCAAGAATTGATTTCTCAGCTGCAAGAAAAAACAACGTGTGTAAGGACCTGAAGGATGATGTACTGCTATATTTTGTTTTCATTGATACAAGAACAACCTATCCCTGGACAGAATTTGACATTTTAACGACTATCGATTCCATTTTATTTGCAAAAAGGTGGATCGAAGAGCAGGCTGAAAAAGCCGGAGTTCCACTGAAAATCAAAACGGATTACTACATAGGAAACGAGTATACCACCATCAACAGGAACCTGCCAAAGAAAACCGTTTTGGAATCAATCACCGATCCCAACTATAGTAAAGGGGTAAATTCGCTGAACAGGTGGGCCGATTATGTTGCAAAAACAGTTGGCGAATCCCTCTATATTTCAAATAAGGAGGGAATACCGGTGTCAAAAAAGCCAAATAACAAGGAAAGACTGATTGCGCAATTACGGGATGATTATGCCGTGGAGAGCGTTGCGCTGATGTTTTTCGTCAATAATTACTTCACTGATGACATATCCATATCCATTAACACAATGGATACCAATGACGTGGAATTTGCCATCGTCAGTTATAAATATCCTGCTGAGATCGCCCAGTACTTTATAAAGCTTTTCGGCGGGATTGACCTGTACAGATCATCTGAACGTAAAAGCAACCGGAAAATCAAAATGGCGGCTGCATTCTTTCCTAATGACATCATGCAGGATGTCAGCTCCCAAAACCTTCGCCAATTGGAAATCGGAAGTTTCACGGCCTACATGATCGGTTGGCGTGATACGCTGGAGGAAAAATATGAACCCCTCCTTACCGACGGCCTGTTTCGCTTAAAAAGGTAGCTAGCTTCTGATATAATGTGATACTTCCTATGTTAATTTATTGTTAAGTATTATATTATTGCATATCAATATGTTATATTATTTATTGAAAATTATGAGGCCTATTTTTGCATATTTGTTAACATTTGCTTAACTTTGAAGAACAAAAACAATAAGTCATGAAAACATTATACTTTATAGTGATGCTTTGTATGGCTGGAGCCATCAGCGCACAGCAGACTGCAAATGAAATTTTGGCAGATAATAATGCAAACAGCGGAAAAGAAGAGGTGTCGCTTTTAGCAAGCAATTTTCCTGCTATGGATGTAGAAGAACTGGATGGAGTCTATAAATTACTTGCTGATAATGGCAACCTGAAAGAGGTTCGTGCGTTTGAAAAGGGAAAACCTGATGGCACCTGGTTACAATATGATGAGAGCGGGAACCTAATTGCAATAGCAAATTACAAGAACGATCTTAAACACGGAAAATGGATTATCTGGGATTCAAATGGTATTATGCGTTCTGAATTATTCTATGAAAATGGAATAAGGAGTGGTAAATGGAGTATTTGGAGCGAAGAGGGAGAGCTCGTTTCCACAAAGGAATATTAGAAATTATAACTCATTGATATTTAAAACCACAGAAAATTCTGTGGTTTTTTTTTGGTATAATCAATAACCGTTCATTATATTTAACCTGTTCAAAGGAAAAACAGATTTAAAGAACCGGAAGTTCCGGGATAACCGAATCCTTTGTATTTATTGGATTACATCACAGATGTCTTACGTTTTGTATTTAAAAAAAAAGTGTTAATTTTACTTCATTAAGAAGCCTTGTAAAAGACATACTAAACAATTTCCTTATGAATAAAAAAATAAGCTATCCGGGGAAAATTCTGATGATTCTTGCTTTTTTTATCGCTTTCAGTATCTCAGGATGTAATACTGGAACAAAAAAGGCTGAAAATGCTAGTGATCAGACAGAGGAATTCATTACTGCGATTGACCAACGTACACAGGAGAAGTTCCAGACAGCAAAAAGAATATTCTATTCGCTTCCGTCTCCGATCGAAACAGCAAAAATTTTACAAAGTGCCGGTGCCACCTATGATGAGCGCCTACTTAATCCTATTGATAATCAGTCGGGTTATATTACAACAATGGATATGGCCCTTAATTTAGGAATTTACACCACTGATCTCAGTTATGCCAGTCTTTTTGATCAGACCCAGGTTACTTTGAGCTATATTGAAGCAGCTAAAAATCTGGCTGATGGTCTGAACATTCTGGATGCCATTAATGAATCGACAATTCAGCGTCTAGAGGATAACATTAATAACAGGGAGGAAATTATTGATGTCATTTCAGAAACTCTTTTAAATTCAAGTTCCTTTTTGAAAGAACGCGGACTGGAGGGAACTGCAACGATTATTCTCGTCGGAGGCTGGGTTGAAGGTCTTTATATTGCGACACAGCTTGTTGGTGACCGGTCAATCGAAAACAACAAAATCGTTGAACGGATTGTGGACCAGAAACTTTCAGTAGATTTTATCGTCAATCTCCTAAAAGAGGCAGAGGATGACGAAGATGCCCAAAAAATTCTTGAAGATATCAATGAATTGAAAACTACTTTCGACAAAATTGAAATCAAACTGGGGGAAAACACACCGGTTACAGATCCGGAAACAAATATCACAACACTTAAGTCAAGCTCATCACATAATCTTACCAAAGAGGTATTCGATGAACTTGCCATCAAAGTTCAGAATTTAAGAAACAGCTATATATCCTAAATTTAATATCATGATGAGAAAAGGCATACTTTTATTATCTCTTGTAGCAGTATTGGTTTCATTACCAGGATTTGTCAATGCCCAATGCAAACAGTTTGCCAAGAAGACATGCAAGGTGGGGCTTACACCTTATCAGCATGATGGTAATTACCATGCAGCACTATTAATTGAGGGGGAAGAGGCTGAACTTTATAAAACGTTTTATTCGCAAACAGACTACAGGGTTGGTGTTTGCGGAGCAGGAAATCTGAATGATATTGAATTTCGAATTGTTGACAGCAACGGCAAAGTCTTGTATAACAATAAGTACCACGACTTTGAATGGAAATGGGATTTCAGGCTGGAATCGAGTCAACAACTAAAGATAGTTGTTAAAGTGCCCGTTTCTGACGAAGGGGTCATGGAACCTTCAGAAGGTTGTGTAGCGATTATGTTTGGCTTTAAGGACGATTAAGTTTTTCCCTGATATATGGAGCTGTGGGCGATTCTTTTGCTTCAACTATCTGCTCCGGGGTACCCTGAAAAATAACATTTCCACCATCATCTCCACCTCCGGGCCCTAATTCGATGATCCAATCGGCCGATTTTATGACCTCCAGGTTATGCTCGATGATCAGGACAGAGTTACCTTTCTTAATGAGTGCATTGAATGCTTCAAGCAACAATAAAATATCGTGGAAATGCAATCCTGTTGTCGGCTCATCAAAAATAAACATAACATTTGCCTCCTCTGTCTCCCTGCTCAGAAAATATGCCAGTTTTACGCGTTGACTCTCACCCCCGCTCAATGTATTTGATGATTGCCCGAGTTTAATATATCCCAAACCAACATTCTGCAGGGGTTTGAGCTTCTTTATAATTCTCTTCGCCACATTTTCTTTTCCGCCTTCAAAAAATTCAATTGATTCATTTACTGTCATCTCAAGAATATCGAAAATATTTTTTTCCCTGTATCGGACATCCAGTACCTCATTTTTAAAACGTTTACCATGACATCTTTCACATACCAAATGAACATCTGCCATAAATTGCATTTCAACCAGTATTTCACCTTCTCCCTTACATTCCTCGCACCTTCCACCATCAATATTAAATGAAAAATGTGAAGCCTTTAAGCCCATATTTTTTGACGCCTGCTGATCTGCATATAATTTCCTGATCTCATCGTAGGCTTTCAGATAGGTAACCGGATTGGATCTGGAGGATCTTCCGATTGGATTCTGATCTACAAATTCAACCGAGTTCAACAGATGGATGTCTCCACGAAAAAGATCAAATTTACCCGGTTTATCGCCGGTCCCGCGTAATTTGCGGGACAAGACCGGATACAAAATATTTTTAACCAGTGATGATTTTCCTGATCCACTAACCCCGCAAATCACTGTTAATACCTGCAATGGCACTTTTAAAGTGACAGATTTAAGGTTATTTTCCCTTGCACCACCAATTTCGAGGTAGTTGTTCCACGTTCTACGGTTTGGTGGCACCTCAATCTTACGCTTACCCGAAAGATACTCAGATGTCAGACCGACAGGATTCTTTAATAGCTCCACATGGTTTCCCCGGAAAATTATTTTCCCACCGAGCCTTCCAGCCCCAGGTCCCATATCGATAATCAAGTCGGATGAATTCATAATTTCTTCATCGTGTTCCACAACCAATACAGTATTTCCCAACTCCTTCAACTCTTTTAATACCGTGATCAATCTACCCGTATCGCGTGGGTGCAATCCAATACTCGGCTCATCTAGAATATATAAGGATCCTACCAGGCTGCTTCCCAATGTTGTTGCAAGGTTAATCCGCTGACTTTCACCACCGGATAGTGTGGAAGAGAGGCGATTTAGTGTAAGATATCCCAAACCTACGTTGTTCATGTATCGAAGCCTTGCTTTTATCTCGTTGATAATTCGTCCGGCAATCTCCGATTCATGCCTGCCAGGTCTGAAATGATCAAAAAACACCTCCAGTTTGCTTACAGGCATCCCTACCAGATCAGATATCCTCATTCCTTTCACCTGTACATACAACGCCTCCTTTCTTAATCTTGATCCGTCACACTCGCCACACACTGTCTTACCCCTGTACCTCGACAGCATCACACGGTATTGGATTTTATATTTTTTCTCTTCAAGGTGCCTGAAAAACCTGTTAAGTCCCTTAAAATAGCGGTTACCGTTCCAAAGTAAACGATGCTGTTCCTCCGAAAGTTTGTAATACGGCGTATGAATAGGAAAATCAAATTTTTCAGCATTC
>CAYOVC010000237.1:0-4940 GCA_964407305.1 uncultured Bacteroidaceae bacterium
GAGATACGCAGAATGGGAGGTGTCTGGTAACGCTTGTATTCGTTTATGTTTACCATTCTGATGGTCCGTTCGACAACCTTTTTATCAAAACCTTCCTCGATGATCTGACTTGCGGAGCACTGTTTTTCAATATAGAGTTCCAGGACCTCATCGAGGTTCTCATATTCCGGGAGTGCATCTGAGTCGAGTTGGTCGGGCCTGAGTTCAGCCGAAGGTGGTTTGGTGATGATATTTTCCGGGATGATTTCATCCTCTCTGTTGATGTATTGAGCAAGTGCATAAACATCTGTTTTATACACATCCCCGAGCACAGATAGTCCGCCGGCCATATCTCCGTAGAGTGTCCCGTACCCAACAGCCGTTTCACTTTTATTGCTGGTGTTCAGCAGGATGTGACCATGTTTGTTGGAGAGTGCCATTAGAAGAGTTGCCCGGATCCTGGACTGGATATTTTCTTCAGCCACATTTTCCGGCATATTGCCGAATACGGGCTGAAGTACTTCCCTCGTAAGGTCAAAAATGTCCTTGATGGAGAGAATATCATATTTTATACCTGACTTTTCGACCATTTTTACTGAATCGGACACACTGTGACCAGAGGAGTATTGCGATGGCATGAGCAGGATATACAGGTTTTCGTTACCGAGTGCATTTCCTGCAATGGCGAGGGTAACCGCTGAGTCAATCCCCCCCGACAGTCCAAGCGTTGCTTTACTGAATCCCGATTTTTTAAAGTAGTCACTCACTCCAAGGGTCAGTGCTTCATGGATCATCCCGATCCTGTCAAAAGCTTGTTCCGTTTTTTTGCTTTTTTGCACAACGACATCCTTTAGTTCGGCCACAAAATGGTCCTCTTCAAAAAAGGCAAGTTGATGGTATACAGATCCGTCGGGGGAGGCGATCATAGAGCCTCCTTCAAAGATCAACTCGGTATTTGCTCCCACCTGGTTGACCATAAACACAGGAACGTCGTGTTTTTTTGCCTTATCTGTGAAAATATGTCGCTTTACCTCCATTTTTTTTGAAGAGAAGGGTGATGCAGCGATATTGATAACACATTCAGGGGCATCATTCATCATCTGTTCCAGTGGGCGCCTTGTATACATTCTGCTCCTGGAAAACCTGTTCTCCATCGGTTGATCATCCCATAGATCCTCACAAATGGTAATGGCAAATCTCTTTCCTTTAAATTCCAGTAAACTGAATTCCCTGTTGGGTTCGAAATACCTGTATTCGTCAAAGATATCGTATGTTGGTAAAAGTGATTTTCTGAAAACCCCTCTTGTTTTACCATTGTGCAGAAACCAGGCACTATTATAGAGAAGTTTTCCCTCCTTGTTTGTATTCAATTCCGGACCTCCCAGAATCACGCCCATATCGCCGTTTACCTGTCTGGCAATTTCCTCAATGGCGTTCACGCATGATTCAACAAAAGTCCCCCTTTCCAACAGGTCCAGTGGCGGATATCCGCAAATTGCGAGTTCTGAAAAGATGACAAGATCTGCTTCCTCTTTTTGAAAATGGCGAATAGAATCAAGGATCTTTTTACTGTTTCCCTCAATATCTCCAACAATAAAGTTAATCTGTGCAAGTGCAATTTTCATCCTTCAGTCATTTAAAACAGAATTCCCAGGTGCAGTCCTATACTATTCAGATTGTTATTCGCGAAGTCATTTCCGGTAACATCTGTAAAACCGGCCGACCATTTCAATCCAACCATGAGTGCCGTATTTCCAGCAAGCCTGTATTCCAGTCCGGCCGAAACAAAATAATTCAGGCTGAATGTGTAAATATCATGCTGAATATTTTGCCGGGAGATATCAAGCTGATCGGAGGATGTTACTGCCTTTATATTGAACAGTGGATTGAGTCCGCCCTGGAAGTAGAATGTCGTATAACCCAGCTCGGCTGTCTTTAGCTTCAGCCCAACAGGCACGCCGATATATTGCAGGTTATGTTTTACGGCGGTATTACCTGGTATTATAAGTGGGGTGTTGGTCTGTTGGAACTGCGTTGTATCCGAATAGATTAGCCTGCCTCCATGGTTGTTCATCTCCACTCCTAAGGTGAGCGCATAATTGGGCATGAAGAATATATCAAATTCCACCCCCGAATTCAAATGCAGGACAGAGCCGTTGCCGACTACCCTGTTTTCATCCGATGTGATCCAAGCAAGCTGCGGTTCCGTGTATACGCTGATTTCCAGTTTTTGCGCCCTGAGATTTCCAAAGATCGCAGTAAATGCTATTACAAATACTATTCTTGTCATTATCCTGTTATTAAATTGAGCCAATGATTTTTGCTATTTTTGTCTTGTAACAAAGTTAAAATAACTCTGAATATGTTTCGTCTCTTTTGGATCTTCATTATCAACCTGGTATTGTTAGTAACGTTGAATGGATGCAAAAATGATCCGTTGCATGTAGATATTTCAGGAATAGAGTTGAACGTTGAGATAGAGCGGTTTGATAAAGCACTTTTTTCTTTGGATTTTGATACCATTGATCGTGCCATACCGGTTTTTTATGATCGTTACGGTGATTTTTTTGATGTGTTTAATGTACACGTGATCAACATTGGCCCCGCTTCCCACAGGCATTATGGCTCTTATCTTTCCATGTTTGTAAATGATCCGGCCAACCGCGAGGTGTATGAATATACCCGGGAAGTGTTTAATGAGATGGGGGAGATCAACAGGGAGCTGACCAATGGGTTCAGGCGGTATATCTATCATTTCCCCGGATACACTGTGCCGGAAGTTATCGGTTATGTGAGCCGTTTTAATCACCGGCTCTTCACGGTGGAGGAGTACATTGGAGTAGGACTCGATCAGTACCTGGGCAGGGATTGTCAATATTATGACATGCTGGGAACCCCTGAATATATGCAGTACAATATGCACCCCGGAAAAATTCCCCCTGATGTAATGGATGTGTGGGGGAAGGCGGTATTTCCTTATAATGATTCGATTGACAATGTACTTAACAGGATAATATATAACGGATTGGTTTTGTATTTTGTTGATGCCATGTTACCAGGAACGGCTGATCACCTGAAGATCGGCTTTTCGCCTGAGCAGATGAAATTCTGTCGCAGCAATGAGAAGCAGATGTGGACCCACCTTGTGGAACACAAGTTGCTGTTCTCAACCGACCCGCTGGATATCCGTAAACTCACTGAAGATGCTCCAACGACCTATTATTTTCCTGCGGAGTCGCCGGGCAGGGCAGCTGTCTGGCTCGGTTGGCAGATTGTAAAAGAATATGCCAGGAGAAATCCGGATCTTTCTGTTGCCGGTATCGTCTCTGAACGGGATTATCAGAAAGTCCTCAGAGGAGCCAGATACAATCCGTAGGTTTTATTCAAGCCGTCTGCCACAATGGCTGCAGAATTGTGCCATGGGATCTTTTGTGTAGTAATCGCAGGAGGGACAGTATTTCTTTTTGTCTTTGGATGAAATGCGTCCGATCTCAATGGTAATGATCCCGGTGGGGACGGCGATAATTGAATAACCTGTGAGCATAGCAACAGAAGCGATCATTTTACCGACAACTGTAACAGGGACGATATCACCATATCCGACCGTGGTTATGGTCACAATTGCCCAATAGATGCTCTGGGGAATAGATGTGAAGCCACTCTCTTCACCTTCCACCATATACATAATGGTTCCCATAAACAGGACCAGGACCAGCACAACCTCAAAGAAAACCACTACCTTCTTGAAGCTTTGCCGAAGTGCAACCATCAACTGATCTGCCTCTGTGATGTACCTGGTGAGCTTTAGGATTCTGAATATACGCAGCAGGCGAAAGGCCCTGATTGTAAGCATAAAATTGGTATAGTCATAGATCAGCCCGAGGTAACTGGGCAGTATGGCGGCCAGGTCGATGATACCCAAAAAGCTTGTGATGTATTTGATCGGTTTTGGATGGGAGTATATCCTGAAAACATACTCAAGGGTGAAAATCCCGGTAAAGAGCCACTCTGCCGTATAAAATTGTTTCAGGTAATTGGTACGCAGTGGCTCTGTGCTTTCCATAATAACCGTTATTACACTGAGAGCAATTAATATAAGTAACACAATATCAAAAACCCTTCCCGGCCTCGTTCTGGTACCGAAGATAATTGTGTAGATTTTCTCTCTGGTAGATAGCATGCTGCAAAATTAGAAATTATTTGTTGAATCGGGTTCATACCCGGAATGTCTCAGATTAAAAAATCGTTTAAAATCCGAAACAGGTTTGATTATTTGATTATTATTTATAATTTGCTTTGGTTTTCGCAGCAGTTTTAGTAGAACAGGCGACACTTTTACCTATTATAAACCTAAATTATTTTATTATGGCAGTAGCAGTTATTTTTTATTTGGCACTCATTGTATTGATGGTTGTTAGTAGCTGGAAGATCTTTACAAAGGCCGGCAAACCGGGATGGGCGATTTTGATTCCCATTTACAATGTTATCGTTCTGCTTGAAATTGTCGGCAAACCCTGGTGGTTCCTTTTTCTGATGCTTATCCCGATCGTTAACATTGTTATTTTGGTTTGGGTGTACAACCTTTTATCACTGAGCTTTGGGAAGGATGTCGGATTTACAATCGGACTTGTTTTATTGTCTCCGATCTTTGTTCCGCTTCTTGGACTGGGTAAGGCTGAATATAAAGGTCCGGCAGGCAAGTAGGAAAAAGCGTTTTTTTCGAACTGTTGAAATAAAAAAGAGGCTGAAACGCTCTTGCCGGTTCAGCCTCTTGTCTTTTTTACCGATAGACTATTCTGGAGAAATTGCTTCAACCGGGCAAACATCGGCACACGCACCGCAGTCAGTACAAAGTTCAGGATCAATCACATAAATATCACCTTCGCTGATCGCTTCAACCGGGCACTCATCGATACAACTGCCACAGGCAGTACAATCGTCACTAATTACATAAGCCATTT
>CAYOVC010000238.1:0-4901 GCA_964407305.1 uncultured Bacteroidaceae bacterium
TAAGAAATAACTACCCCAGCTACATTCAAAAAGTAACGTTGCACTATTCCCGCTGAACCTTCCCTCCCGAGATAAACCTGGGCATCCCTACCCTGATCCCCTGGGGCCTCCTGCTGGCAATATAGCGTTCATCCGATAAACTATTAACGGCATGACCTGTCATCAGATATAGCTGGTATCCAGGGGGATGATATTCATGGAGATGGCATAGATGGTGAGGCCCGAAAGGCTTTTGATGCCGGTTTTCTCGATGATGTTTCTGCGGTGACTATTCACCGTGTGGATGCTGATATTGAGCGCTTCGGCTATCTCTTTGTTGGAATGACCCCTGATCAGATGAATTAAAACATCCCGTTCCCGTTCAGACAACTGTTCCTGCCTGCCGTGGTTCTGATTCATCTGATCAAACTGCCTGCTGATCATGTTTTCCAATAGCTCCACCCGGTCCAGAATTGAAAACGTTTCACTGAACTTGCTCAGTAATTCATCATCGAAGTATGCGTAGACCAGTCCGATCCATGTGATCTTCGCGTAACTGCTTCTCAACTTTTCGAATTCTGTCAGCTTGTTCATCACACAGCCCGGATTGAGGATTACCACCTGCAGGTCCCTCTTTTGGATAATGGAATAGAACTCATTCAGATCGTTGAGTCGCGAAAGATGAAAATGGGTTCCCGATTTCATCAGCAATGTAGATATTCCTTCATATATAATATCTGAAGGCTCGATTATCGCAATATTTCTTCTCACCTTATCCATGATGCTTGCCGTTCTCGAGGCTTTCGACGAGTGGAAGCAAGATCAATTCTTCAATCTCGGAGTGAATCTGAAGATCGTTCTCCAGTTCAAACAAGCTGTATAGAAACTTTCTTCTGATCGTCAGGTCGTCCTTAATTGTAATATGTCTCAAAAGCAAATTCTTCAGGTCGGTCAGCTTGGTTTCGATATCGGTGTGGTGTTCTCTGTATTCATTCACAGAAAATGCTGACTTCGAACCGTTAAAATCGTTCCCAAGCAGATTACTGAAGTAAGGAAATGCAACATCTTCCTCGTAATCAAGGTGCTCCAGCACCTCCTCAAAATAGGTGTTGAAAAATTTCTCTATCAGCAGAATGGCATCGGTATTGTGTCTCTCGTGAAGAATATTTAAATACTCTTTTATTTCAGGGTATTTGTCATATTTGTAATAGTGGTGACTATTCTGAAGAAACCTGATAATCTCAGCAATGTTTGAGATGGCCCCAATCTCTTTCTGGTTTGGATAGAATCCATTATAGAGGTTACTAATGATTATAAATACCGGCAAATCGACTGAATATTCTTCACAAAGTTGCGCAACCGTCTTGTCGCCCACAGCAAAATCAATCTGAAAATGTTCCAAAAGAAGCAGAAGTGAATAATTCTCATTGATCAGGTCCGCCATTTTCATCTCGGGTTGTATATAGGTCTTTTGCGTCTGGTACATGAGCAGGTAGTTTTCTCAAAAGTAATACAAATAAGAGACAGAAGCCATTAATCAGAAAGAACTTCCCGGGCAAAACCACTCTGCTGGTCACAATTTATTTTAAACGAAAACAAAAAATAATGCTCCAATATATTGACAAATGCATTCATTTACAGTACCTTTATGAATAATTCTATACCCCCTTCCTGGGGCTGCAGAAAAAGGCAGTTGCAGGAAACGTTCTGATGAAGCCCTCCACTGGAGGTGCTAATCATAAACGAATATCTACATAATCTGAGATTTAAGGCGAATTACATTAAAAAGACGCAACAATGAAAAAGCCGGCATTCCATTTCAGAAACAGCTGTGCAGCGCTGCTCTTGAGCGGCCTGTTGGCAGCAGCCTCCCCAACTGGCGCTCAGCCAACACTCTACGGCCCCCAAAATCCGCCACCCAAAGAGAGCTCAATCGAATTTACCGGGACCGAGAGCGACGGCGAAATTGGGCGATCAGGGGGGAAGGTTTATACCATCTCAAATATCACACTCTCCAACTCAACCACTGTTTACTGGACAATGATTGAGAACGCAATCAAACTCTCCATGGATGGGAGCAACTATTCTGCAGAGGAGGTACTGACGCTGAATACAGGGCTAACCAACCTGGCGGAAGGTGTGATCACCTGGAACGGAACATCCAGCATACGGTGGCGGGATACTGACAGCGAGGTTTGGCGCACTACACCACTGTTTTCAAAGTTCATTGTAACTGTTACCCATGCCGACAACACACCTTTTGCTTTGGTAGCACCAGCAACAACCGGTTTAAACGCAGGTACCGGGGGATCGGTTTTCATCACCGGCAGTTCTATGGTCTTTAAGGTACGGATGCAGATGCTCGTCGCGGAAAGCTTAGAAGGAACCTACTACCCCCACCTTGATTACTACGACGCCAAACATACTGATGGTGTACTTGCCTACAGCACATATAATTACGGGTTTTACTGGGAGAACGATCCCCCGCAGCTGAAAACAAATGCCGGTGCCACGGTTGATGAGGGCGATACAGTGGCCATCAACCATACCAAACTGGCAGCAACCGATGTGGAGAGCAATGATGATGAGACATTTGTTATCATCGATCTACTGGGAGAAGGCTTGCTTCCCGCGCATGGTGCACTCATTGTAGATGAAGTTCCTGTCGTGGCAACACATACACTCACCATGACAGATATAATGACAAAAACCATTCAGTATGTACATGATGACTCTGAAACGGTCCTTGACAGCATCGCCTTTTCAATCCATGACAGCGACAGCGCAATGTGTTATGTCAATGGTGATTCTGTCTTCTATTTTATTCTCACAATAACACCGGTTGATGATCCTCCGGTAGCGGAGGTGAATACGGGGGCAACAATCGACGAGGGAGCGTCGCTGACGCTTACTTCTGAACATCTTTTAGCCACAGATCCGGAGAGCAGTGCCGATAAGGTTAAATACACCCTGGATCCTGAGGGTAACTCTGAATTTCCTAAAAACGGATTGTTGAAACTTAACGGGGTGCCTCTTGGCGACGGCGGAACATTTACACAGGCTGATATCAACACCGGTAAAGTCATCTACACACACAACGGATCCGAAACACTGTCGGATGGATTTGTGTTCGAGGTAGCAGATGAATTCGGACACCTGGCTTCCACTAACGGCAGTACCATCTTCTTCTTTGATTTAACCATCAATCCTGTGAATGACGACCCGGTGCTGACAAAAAACCTGCCGCTTGAAATCCTTGAAGGCGGATCCGGCATCATAAGAAATGCGCTGATAACGGCCACCGACGCTGAAAGTCCCCCGGCAGATATAAAATTCACCCTCGATCCGAAAGAAAATGTTTCCAGTCCTATGTATGGAGAAGTTAGGCTAAACGGTACACTGCTAAACGATACCGAGGGCTTTACCATGGCAGACGTGAACAATAATCTTGTGACATACGTCCACGACGGAAGCGAGAACCACAGCGACCTCTTTGTATTCAACGTTACCGATCCACATGGTGGCATGGCCCGCGACGGAGCGTATACAGAATTTCAGTTCAGGATCTATATGACCAATGTGAATGATCCTCCCGTTGTGGCAAACCCGATAGCTGACCAGCAGACAAGAGCCGGCGAACCCTACAGCTTCATCTTCCCTGAAAACACCTTTGAGGATGTGGATGCAGAGGATGTGCTCTCTTATACCTCGTTTACCAATGGGGAGGAGGCGCTTCCAACCTGGCTCAGTTTCAATGGAGCTTCGAGAGAGTATAGTGGCACCCCGGCAGTGGCAGACAAGGGTGTACTAACAGTCATCCTCCAGGCAACAGACAGTAAACTGGCGGAGGCCAGGGACACTTTTGATATCGAGGTGTTCAGTAATGATCCTCCCGTTGTGGTCAATCCTATAGCTGACCAGGAGACACGGGCCGGAGAAACCTACAGCTTCATCTTCCCGGAAAACACCTTTGAAGATCCGGATGCCGGGGATGTGCTAACATACACCTCATTTATTTGTGGGGGGGAGGCGCTTCCAGCCTGGCTCAGTTTCAATGCAGCTTCGAGGGAGTATAGTGGCACCCCGGCAGTGGCAGACAAGGGTGTACTAACAGTCATCCTCCAGGCAACAGACAGTAAACTGGCGGAGGCCAGGGACACTTTTGATATCGAAGTGATCAGTCCGGTTACAGCAGGTGACCATCTTGCCGGTGAACTGATTAGTATTGCTCCGGTACCTTTCAGTGACAGGCTGATCATACAGATCAACACGGCACAAGCAGCTCCCGCCAGGATCACCATCTTCAATATGCTTGGTGAGAAGATCAACTTTTACCCGGAAACCGGTACACACAAGCTTGAGATTGACATGCGGTCCTATGCTTCAGGAATATACTTCGTCCGTGCGGAGATTGACAATAAGACAATCCTGAAGAAGGTGCTGAAGCAATAGTGATACTTCTACAGATGTATTGGTTTTCCTGAGGGTGTTTTGATGTGGTTTATGCTTTCATGGTAGCCCCAAAATCGTATGGCAATTTCCGAAGGTGAATGCTGCATAAAAAATATTGATACAAATCCAAAGTAATGTTGGGAATTAAAGCTGGTTATATTTACAGGATTATTCGTCTGTTTTTATTGTTTCGGAATACATATTTTCCGGCTTCACAGATTTCATCCATCTGTTCTTTTAGATGAGTACAGGATCTGTTGCGAATGGTTTTTTAATGGTTGGGGTCGGTCTCGTCACCACTGGCTGCAGTATTAAAGTTTACATAAGACAGATGCTATTGAACTGTTTTAGTTTAGCTTAGCTTAGAAAATAACATTTCTGCTAAGGTGAATTACTGACTTTATTACATTTTTATGGGGTATTTTTTTACCCAAAATCCCCCACAGGTTGGGGGGGCATAAAGCGGTTTG
>CAYOVC010000239.1:0-4887 GCA_964407305.1 uncultured Bacteroidaceae bacterium
ATTTTCTGCCAAAGAAAATCCACGCTGTGACAGAGTATGGATTCTTATTGAAAGTAGTAATTTTCATTTTTGGTTATACGATTTCGAGAATAATAATTTAAATAGCAACTTGAGTTACTTAAAATATTTCCATCACAAATTCCAGACACCCAAGCCAAAAAAATCAAATATTACTTTGTTTCACTCATTTATTAAGTTAACTTGCGGACTAAATTTGATTATAGCTTTTTTTTTAACTTTATTTATTATTTACAATCATCATGAGCACAACATCAAAACAAATGTCCGGCGCCTTTTTACCCGGAGACAGTACTGTTATAGTGAAAACAGTCGACATCCCGGAGCCCGAGTATGGAGAAGTTCTTCTAAAAACAAAATCCTCAACTATTTGCGGTTCGGATATCCGCGCCATTTACCATGAGCACCTGGGCAAAGGTGCCGAGGGATACCAGAATGTGATCTCAGGTCATGAACCCGCAGGCCAAATTATTAAATGCGGCCCTGGCATGAAGCTTTTCAAGGAAGGCGACCGCGTGGTGGTTTACCACATCTCTGGATGCGGGGTTTGTAACGATTGCCGAAGAGGGTACATGATATCCTGTACGAGTGAGCACCGCGCAGCCTATGGTTGGCAAAGGGACGGGGGTATGGCTGAATATATCCTCGCCGAAGAAAAAGACCTCATACTCCTGCCAGATGAACTCACCTACACCGACGGCGCACAAATTGCCTGCGGTTTCGGTACTGTTTACGAGGGTCTCGAAAAAATCGGCATCTGTGGTAACGATATAGTTTTCGTGGTTGGCTTAGGACCCGTAGGACTGGCTACCTGCATGCTCGCGAAAGCCATGGGTGCAAATATGATCATCGGGGTTGACGTCGTTCATGAAAGAATAAAACTCGCGAAAGACCTTAAGCTGGCCGACCATGCCTTCGATGCCAATGATGGTGCACTGGCCCGCGTCAAAGAACTTACCGGCGGGTTTGGCTGTGAACGTACCGTGGACACTTCTGGAAATACCTATGGAAGGCAACTCGCTATAAGAGGAACACGGAAATGGGGCAAATGCTGCTTTATCGGAGAAGGCGGAACAGTTGAATTTAACCCCAGCCCGGATATCATTCACGACCAGATCACCATTTACGGCTCTTGGGTAACTTCCACCTGGAACATGGAAGAACTGGTGGAACGGATCGTTCGCTGGGGTATTCATCCGGAAGAGCTAGTTACCCATAGGTTTACCCTTGATAAGGCTGATCAGGCCTTTGCCCTTATGGCAACTGGTAAAACTGGAAAAATTGCAGTGGTTTTTGATGAAGAAATAAGGTAATTGAAAAACATATCTATGGATAATTCAAAAAAAACATACAAATCCGATAAGGTTTTTCTAGAGAAATACCTAAAACTTTTCGAACTGTCTAATGGTGAATCACGATTACTGGTAAGCCCTACCCTGCAGGGCAGGGTTTCAACCAGCTCTGCACAGGGGGAAAACGGGTTTAGTTTCGGGTGGATAAACTATGATCTGATTGCATCAGGTAATTGTCTGCCCCATTGCAATAATTTTGGCGGGGAAGACAGGTATTGGATAGGCCCGGAAGGGGGACAGTTTTCCATTTTCTTTAAAAAAGGACAGGAGTTTGGCCTCGATAACTGGCAAACACCCGCCCCTATCGATATGGATAGCTGGAACCTAGTAACACATTCACCCCATAAGGCATTACTGACAAAAAACATGGAACTGGAAAACTACTTGGGTATTACACTTAAGCTGCTTGCAGACAGGGAAGTTATCCTTCTGGATAATCATGAAATATTCGCGCAACTGAATGTTAGTATCTCTGAAATGGTTTCATCCGTAGGGTTTAAATCAGTTAACCGATTGACCAATACCTCAAACTTTGCGTGGGATGAAAAAACCGGTATGCTTTCCATTTGGATTCTGGGACAATTTATTCCCTCAGCTGTTAACACCATTATGATCCCATTCAGGGAAGATTCTGATGGTATTATCGTAAACGATTCCTATTTTGGAAAAGTGGATGCGAACAGGATAAAAATCTTGCCCGGGATGATATTATTTAAGGGGGATGGGCAAAAACGGGGTAAAATTGGAATTGGGCCTTCCAGGGTATTACCGGTTATTGGGAGCATTGACAGACTAAACCACACACTCACTGTTGTGAAATTCAGTTTTAATCCGACAAATCAGGAATATGTGAATTCCATGTGGAAAATGCAGGATGACCCCCTCTGTGGTGATGTGGTAAACTCCTACAATGATGGACCGCTTCCCGATGGTAGTATCATGGGGCCGTTTTATGAGCTTGAAACTTCCTCCTCTGCTACCCGTTTGCAGCCGCAAGAAACTCTTGTACATGAACATGCAACCTTCCATTTTACCGGAGACCTTCTTCACCTCGAAAAACTGGCAGAGAAAATTTTCGGCCAAGGTATAACCCAAGCATGGCAGTAATACTTCGCTTTTAGGATAATATACTGATAGACTGAATATTTTACTGTTATCATAAAGAATTTCTATTTTATTAATTTATATTAAAAACATAAAGACTTTTTATCTACATGAAAACAATGAGAAAAGTTGATCCGGCTTTGGTACCCTACCGGACATTAATAACTGGAGATAAAATTCCCGGCTTGGGACTGGGCACCTTCGGGTCCGACAGGTTCTCCCATGAGGAAGTGGCCGAAGCTGTAAAGAATGCTATCCGTATCGGTTACAGGCATATTGACTGTGCCTCGGTATATCAAAATGAAAAACATATCGGGAAGGCCATTGCCGAAGTCATTGCAGAGAATACGGTAAGAAGGGAAGAACTCTGGATTACGTCCAAGGTATGGAACGACATGCACGACAAGGTTATAGAAGCCTGTAGGCAATCATTGAAAGACCTGCACCTGCAATACCTCGATCTTTACCTTGTGCACTGGCCATTCCCAAATTATCATGCACCTGGATGCGATGTCGATTCAAGGCATCCTTATGCCAAGCCCTACATCCATCAAAGCTACATGAAAACATGGGGGCAAATGGAAGAACTTGTGGACAAGGGGCTGGTAAGGAATATAGGAACTTCAAATATGACCATACCTAAGTTAAAACTAGTCCTACGGGATGCCCGGATCAAACCCTCTGCCAACGAGATGGAACTACACCCTCATTTCCAGCAGCAGAAATTTTTTGATTTTGTTGTTGAAAACGGCATCCAGCCCATCGGATTCAGCCCTATAGGTTCACCTACCCGGCCAGACAGGGACAAAACCGAACAGGATACAGTAGATATCGAGGACCCCGTGGTGTTAAAAATCGCTAAACGGCTGAAGGTCCATCCGGCAGTGGTTTGTATTAAATGGGCAGTGCAACGCGGGCAGATACCCATTCCTTTCTCAGTCCGGCCAAACGAGTACTACACTAACCTGGAAGCTTCTTTCAGTGAACTTCTCACTGAGGGGGAAATGAAAGAGATGGCTGGCATAGATAAAAACTGCCGGCTCATCAAAGGCCAGGTTTTCCTCTGGAAAGATGGTCAAACCTGGGAAGATTTATGGGACATGAACGGGGAAATAACCTCTCCGCAGATAAAAAGTTAAGCATTATGAAACCCCTACTCATCATAACCGCACTATGCCTCCTCCTCGCCTGTACCTCCAAACAACCCGAGAGGCCGAACATTCTGTATATCATGTCAGACGACCATACCACCCAGGCTTTCGGCGTATATGGCAGTCGTCTCGCCGAGCTGGACCCTACACCAAACCTCGACCAGTTTGCCAGTGAAGGGATGTTGTTTCATAATGTGTACTGCAATAATTCCATCTGTGCTCCATCACGAGCAACCATTCTGACGGGGCAATATCCCCAGACCAATGGGGTACTAGATCTTAACCACTCCCTGCCGCCAGAAAAACAATACCTTCCTCAGGAATTAAGAAAATTGGGCTACCAGTCGGCCTTGATCGGGAAATGGCACCTTAAGGAGGAACCGGGGGCTTTCGATTTTTATTGCGTATTGCCAGGACAGGGCGATTATTTCGATCCTGTTTTAATGGTTCAGGGAGATAAACCATGGCCTCAAAACACCATCCGGAAAACAGGTCATTCCACTGACATCATCACTGACCTCAGCTTGGAATGGCTAAAAAACCGTGACAGGTCAAAACCTTTTATTTTAATGCATCAGTATAAGGCGCCCCACGACTTTTTTGAATTTGCACCACGTTATGCAGATTACCTTGAAGATGTGGTAATCCCGGAACCTGCAAGCCTGTATTATAACATGAACCATGGTTCCGTTGCAACCCGAGGTGAACACGCTGTATTGATCCGCGATATAGGCTCATCAGTATCACACAGGAACCCCATCCGTAACATGGGTATGCACATGGATATTGATCCATCCATAGCCGACCCGCATTACGCTAGTCTGTCATATCAGGAATACCTGAAACGTTACCTTCGATGTGTAAAGGGAATTGATGACAACCTGTATCGACTTTTCAATTACCTGAAAAAAGAAGGTTTATGGGACAATACCATCATAATTTATACAGCTGATCAGGGATTCATGTTAGGTGAGCATGATTATATTGACAAGAGATGGATGTATGAGGAATCAATGAGAATGCCTTTCATAATAAGATACCCATCCATGATCAAACCCGGTTCTGAAACAGATTTACTTGTGAATAACGCAGACTTTGCCCCCACCCTTATTGAACTCGCCGGAGGAACGGTGCCGGGCTACATGCAGGGAAGAAGTTTTCTCGGGACACTGAAAGGGGAAGAAGAACCAACCGACTGGAGAAAATCAACCTACTACCGGTATTGGATGCACATGGCACACCGGCACGCCGTCCCGGCACAT
>CAYOVC010000240.1:0-4863 GCA_964407305.1 uncultured Bacteroidaceae bacterium
CAGGAAGCTTTTTTAGTGCGGAAGCCGACCGGGTGGTTTTCAGGCAGGTCAATGATGATAGTCTGTTTACTGTAAAAGAAGCTGCCACCTGGAAATTGAAAGCCAGATACAATGTATTCGATTGTTATGGAGATTATTCGGGAGAGGCATTTATTGACTCCTGCGGTATTTGTGCAGGCGGTAATACCGGGATAACGCCATCCCTTGATAAGTATGATTGCCCGGTGACTGACAGGGGAGATAAAGTTTTATCCAGGTTAAAAGTATTTCCCAATCCTGTGACAGACCAACTGCTTCTTGAGTTTCCGGTAGATCTCTCCGGCTCAGAGGTAACCATTTATGACGTTACTGGGAGGAGATCGCTACATCAGAGACTTGTTGGTTCACAGATCGATGTAACTCTATTTCATTCAGGTATTTATTTTCTTTTGATCAGCGGTTTCGGGCAACAATATTCAACGATTTTTCTTAAGCATTAATGACGATCATGATCAATCAAAAAATTTCCACAATTATTTGCAGGCCTTGACTAATCCCGGCAGGGTTGCCTATCTGGTGACCATGTAGCCAAGGATTTCACCGTTTAATTATCATTTTAATTGTATTTCCGAGGGGGTTTTGCCGAAATATTTTTTGAAGGATTTGCTGAAATAGGCGGGATCATTATAGCCAACCCGGTATGCAATTTCAGCGATGGTGAGGTCTTCTTCCTGCAGCATTCTACGAGCTTCATTGAACCTTATGTTTTTTATAAATCCTGTTGTGCTTAGGCCTGTAATCTTTTTCAGCTTCATGTGCAACAAAGTTTTACTCAGGTTCACTTCCTTACAAAATGTTTCAACATCAAAGGAACCATTATCCAGGTGTTTATAAACTACCTTTGACAGTGATCTGACAAACATTTGGTCCCTGTTCCCCTGGTTGCCGGAGATCTGGTTTACTGAGCCGAGAGATGCAAAATGCTTTCTGAGGTTTTCCCTTGCACGAAGCAGGTTCCTGACCCGCAGATCCAGTTCCTTAAGGTTAAATGGTTTCCCGACATATGCATCCGCCCCTTTGTCAAGCCCCTCAACACGTGCATCTTCATGTGTGTTTGAGGTTAACAGTATAACAGGTATATGATTTGTTTCATCCGAATTCTTAATGGCATGACAGAGGGTAAAACCATCCATTCGGGGCATCATTATATCGCTTATAATTAAATCTGGCTGAGATCTTTTGATTTTTTCATAGGCTTCCTGACCATCATACGCCACGTGAACCCTGAATACTGGTGAAAAATGCCGGAAAAGGAAGGAGGATAGTTCTTTATTGTCCTCCACAATCAACAGGTCGTATTCCCTGACCGATCCGTTATGATGATCAAAGACAACCTCATCCTGATTCTCGACAAAGAGGGATGTGTTTTCAGGGTTAAATGCAGCATTATTATCTATAAAAGTTTCGTCCTTGATGAGTTCCGGACTTGGATGATGTACAAGCGGTAACTGGATAACAACTGTTGTACCTTCGCCAGGAGTGGAAGTGAAATTGATCTGACCGTTTAAATACCTGACAAGGCTGTTGACAAGGGATAGTCCAATGCCGCTGCTGTGAAAGTCTGAAGGATCAACAGATACAAACGGTTTATAAATCTGTTCCAGTTTTTCCGGTGGCATTCCGGGGCCATCATCAGCGATTGTTATTGTCAAATATCCCGTTCTGTTGTTCTCATTTGCCGGGTTTGCCCGGTGCATCCTTTCATCTATTTTAACATCAATTGTTATCGTGCCCGGATTTATGAATGACTTACATGAGTTACTGAGCAGATTTGTGATTATTTTCTCAAGCTTATCTGCATCAAAATACACAACATAGGAGTCGCTGCTTGAACTGAACTTTGCCCTGATGTTTTGTTTTTTCATCAGTGGCTTGAATGTCATAATAGTGGATCTCAGAAACCCGATTACATCACCTTTATTAAATTGAAGTGAAGCATGATCTGTCTCTATTTTCCTGAAATCCATTAGCTGATTGATCAGAAACATCAGCCGCATCGCATTTTTCCGCATTAAAATACCGTAGTTTTTGAACCTTGGTCCGATTTCATCATAGTTCATGATATCCTCAAGCGTCGCAATAATTAGAGTAAGAGGGGTTTTGAATTCATGACTAATGTATGTGAAAAAGTTTAGCCGGTGTTTACTGATCTCTTCGTTTTTCTCTTTTTCCATCCGTGCAAGGCGAATATTCATTTTTTCTCTCTGACGTATCATGGAAAACCGGAAGACCATGACAATTGATCCGGCAATTAGTATACCGTAAAGAATAAAGCCCCAAACAGATAACCAGAAAGGTGGAAGTATATGAACGAACAGGGTTCTTTCACTGGCTGTAGCAAATTGTTTTTCATTGGCAGCTTTCAGGTGAAAAACGTATTTTCCGGGCGACAGGTTCGTATAGGTGGCACTTCTTTTATTTCCCACATAATTCCATTGGTTTTCAAGTCCCTCTAGGTAGTAGGCATATTGAACATTTTTTGGTGCTGCATAATTGAGTGCTACAAAGTCAATGGAGAATACCTTATGTTTATACTTCAGGCGTATCTCATCTTCAAAGTTTATATGTTTCGATAGAATGTTTTCATTGCCAATCTGCACACTATTGTTAAATATTTTTAAGTCAGTAAAGTGAATTGCAGGTTGTTGTTCATCTATGCCAATAAGTGACGGGTCAAAATAGGTAAGCCCGTTAACCGCACCAAAATACATGATTCCTGAAGAGGTGCATAATCCGGATTTGAAATTAAACTGATTGCCGATCAGTCCGTCATTTTCGGAGTAATTCATAAATATCTCCTCATTCGCGTCAAACGTACTTATCCCTTTGTTTGTACTGAGCCAGAGTCTGCCGTTTTTACTTTTTGTTATCGCATAGACTGTATTGTTGGGCAACCCGTCAGCCTCTGTATAAGTTACGAAACTGTCAGCTCTGAAACTATATTTCAGAAGTCCGCCTTCAGAAGTTCCGAACCAGATAAAGTCTTCGCCATCAATCAAGATAAAGATGATCCTGTCAGATAAGATATTATGGTTGCTTCCAGAACGATAGTTATTAACCGTCATATCGGTATTGATTCTGAATACTCCCTGATCATAGGTGCCTACCCAGATGTTACCCTTGTAGTCCTCCTCAATGTGGTACACAAAATTATTTCTGAAAATATCAGGGTTCCAAATTTCGAAGTCAGCACCTTCCCTCTCCCTGAGATATAATCCGCCAATAGATCCTACCCACATTCTCTCCCTTGAGTCGGTAAATAATGAAAATAGTGATTTTGAATAGACATTTTCCTCCATCTCCTCTACTGAAGGGTTAAGGGGGATATATTCGATTTTTCCGTCTTGTCTGTTGTAGCGGTTCAATCCTCCAAGGAAAGTTCCTATCC
Organism: uncultured Bacteroidaceae bacterium; assembly: GCA_964407305.1. Classification (GTDB taxonomy): domain Bacteria; phylum Bacteroidota; class Bacteroidia; order Bacteroidales; genus M55B112. Next base: position 3,428 of record CAYOVC010000240.1, read on the forward strand.
AGATATTTCCAAATTGATCCTCCTCAAGGGCGTGTACGTTATTGGAAGATAGCGAGCTGGGGTCACCCGGAATGTGTTTCAGATAATCAAAGCTCATGTCTGTGGGGTTCAAAATACTAATACCCCCATCTTCAGTCGCGATCCAAATTCTGCCATCATATGCTTCAATTATTTCACTAATTGCGTTTCCGCCAAGTGAATTAATACCGCCATCGGCGTAAATTCTATTAAATCCAGTCTGACAAAGACTGGTGTAATTCGCTCCTCTGAAATAGGCTCCGATTCACTGTAGGTTGTCATTGGACCTGAATATAGAATAGATGGCTTTGGCATTCAATCCTTTATCTGTGGGGATAAAGCTTTGGCCAAAAAATGTGAAACCTTTACTGTCTTTATCATAAATGTAGAGACCCGACTCAGTGCCTATCCAAAGCCTGTTGTAAAGATCCTCATTAATGACCCGGATAAAATTGTCTTCCACCGGGTTTACCCCCTGTTGAAGCTTCAGGCTATAAAACTGATCCCTGTTTTGATCGTAATAACCTAATCCGTCACGTTTGGTGCCTAACCACATTTTTCCTTTTGAATCTTTGTAAAGGCATTCAACATTTACAGAGGACAGATCAAATCTGGGTGTACTTTCATCATCATTGCTGTGTCTGCGGATAATATCTCCCTCCAGGTTCATTATAAGGATCTCATCATTGTATAAAGCCCATACTATTCCGTTCCTGTATTCACACAGATCCCTCATGTTGTAGTCACTCAGTTTTTTTGTTTCCAGGTTGGGGTTCGCCCGGAACAATCCCTCTGCACTGCTGAGCATCAGGTCCCCATTGCTCAGTTCAATGATTCCCATCATTGTGCCCAGTGATCTTTCTTCCCATAAAATCGGACGGAAGTTATCATACTCTTTTTGATAAATACAGGCCCCTTTCTGTGTTCCGGCGACCAGGTTACCCTCCGATGTAAGTAGCAGCATTTCAACAAAGTTGCCCGGAAGTCCGGAGGTTCCGTTACTGTAATAAGATGTGATCACCTGACCGTCATATTTATTTAGGCCTTCCCTTGTAGCGATCCATATGAAACCCTCTGCATCCTGAGCAATGTCGTAAACCGTATTGTTTGAAAGCCCCTGTATGGATGATATTTGATCGAATTGGAACTGACTCGCAGGCATCCTCTCCATTGCATGTCCATTATATATCAGCAATAGTCCATAGATCAACAGTAGTAAATTTTTATTATGCTGAATTACAAATTGACGCGTATGAAATATATGGCGCATACCTACTATTTCTAACCTAGATTGAGTGATTAATGCAAAAAAAGATAAAAGATAGCTTGTTTAATACCCTGATAATGTGTAATTTAAAGGTGTCAAAACTAAAAAATAACACTTCACCATTTGGGTGCACAAGACTATCTTTTATGAG
>CAYOVC010000241.1:0-4857 GCA_964407305.1 uncultured Bacteroidaceae bacterium
TAACGTTTGTTGTAATCGGGCAGACAATGGTAGAAGGATGTGGAACCTTGTTAAGCAAGTTCGTCTGAATCACCAAAACAGGTCTTGTTTTACCGGGTTCGGTTCCGATCCGGGGATTTAGGTCCGCAATCCAGATTTCAAATTGTTTAACCGGCATAATCAATCTCTTCGAAGTCTTTGAGTACAGACAATGAATCATCCTTCACGATATCGGATTCCTTTTTCAATTTATTCTCGAGAAACTGTTTGCGCTGAATTTTGTTATAAAACGCAATCGCCTCGTTAATATACCGGTTACGTGGTTTCTTAATGCGGGCAAGTATCTTTTCAGTCTCGCCGAAAATCGAATCATCTATTTTTAGTGATACAGTTTTCATGTTACATCTATTATACCGCAAAGGTATATCTTTATGGTATATTCTACAAGTATATTAAATAAATTTTCGATAAGCTGGTGAGCATTTCTGTTTCATATTATTTACGTATGAGAGATTTTCCTCCAGGGCATTTAATATCTAAACAAATCGCTCTTTTATTTGCTATATTAATAAAGAGCAATAAGATGAGAACAATCAGAAACAGAATCGTTGGCGGACTGGCATTCATGTTATTTCAGTTGCAATACCTGGCAGCGCAGGTGCCGACACACCTTCCTGGCAAAAAGCCTGAACCGGTGCCAATCACGCCGGTTAACATTATTATTTTAATTTTAATACCGCTGGGACTACTCTTTTTTTACATCTGGTGGCTCCGTCAGAACCGAAAGAAGGCTGAAGAAAAGAGAGTTTCTGAAGAAAAGGAGAAAGAAAGCTCCTGAAGAGAAGGAGAGCTTCTGAAGAAAAGGAGAAAGAAAGCTCCTAAAGAGAAGGAGAGCTTCTGAAGAAATAAGAGTTTTTGAAGAAAAGAGAGCTTCTGAAGAGATAGAGAAGGAGAAAAAGAAAGGTACATAGTAACGCTCCTACTCAGCATCCCGGCTCATATGGAACAGCGCATCGCCGCGGTTCACGATCGATGAGGTGTTGGCGCAGATGATATGTCCGGAATATGGTGCCCGCACCGGCTTCTGGTAGTCGCCATACGGGTCCTTGATCATCCCCAGCAGCATCCTCCTGGTCACATATTTTCCATTCACATCTTCGGGGAAAAAGATCCCGGATGAGGGGGCGCGGAGCCATTTTGTATTGCGGATCACCGTCGGTGGTGTGCTTATCTCCGGATCGCCTTGTAGCATCCGCAGGTGGCGCATCACATTCACTACCCCTGCTGTTCCGTTGCTGATCACATCGGTATCCAGGCTTTTGGTTTTACCGCCCTCAAAGAGCAGCACCTTTTTTCCCATCTTCATCAGCAGTTCGCGGATCGATTTTGGGATCCCCGGGGAGTGGATCACATAGGGGGCGCCAAAAGATTTCGCGAGCTCCTCCATCCCTTCCAGTTCCAGGTTACAGCGTATCTGCGTGATGTTGTGCCTGTCGGCGCTGCCTGTGTGAAAGTCGATCGCGTAATCGATCACCGGTGCGATCTCCGTACGAAAATGGTACGCGAACTGACTCGCCAGCGATCCTTCGGCCGAACCCGGAAAGACGCGGTTCAGGTCCTTCCCGTCTGGCAGCTCCCTGGTCTGGTTGAGGAACCCGAATACGTTAAACACCGGGATAGAGATGACGGTTCCTCTTTCCGGCTTGTTCATTCCACGGCTGATCAGTTCCCTGACGATCGCCACCCCGTTCGTCTCATCTCCGTGGATACCGGCGATCAGCAGCAGCACCGGGCCATCTTCCTCCGCCCGCTCGATGGTGATCGGTATCTGTATCCGGTTGCGGGTGAGGAGCCTGGCCACCTCCAGCTCGAGCCTGACGCTTTCGCCGGGCCCGATCTCCTGTCCGAGTATGGTGAGCTTGTCAGACATTCCGCTCCACGTAGCTGATGATCTCCCTGGCGATATCCTTTCCCGTGGCCCCTTCGATCCCCTCGAGTCCGGGCGAGGAGTTTACCTCAATGACCAGGGGACCGCTTTTCGACTGCAGCAGATCGACGCCGGCGATACCAAGCCCGAGCACCCGGGCAGCCTTCAGTGCCGTGTTGCGCTCCTCTTCGGAGAGATCGATGAGTGTAGCCGTTCCGCCGCGGTGGAGGTTCGACCTGAACTCTCCCTTTTTTCCCTGGCGCTTCATGGCGCCCACCACGTTACCTTCAACGACAAATGCACGGACGTCGGCACCACCTGCCTCTTCGATGAACTCCTGGGCGATCACCCGCGCCTTCAGCCCGTTAAAAGCCTCAATAATGGATTTTGCTGCGTTCTGTGATTCGGCGAGGACCACCCCGAGGCCCTGTGTGCCTTCGAGGAGCTTGATGACAAGGGGAGCGCCGCCGACCGATTGCACAACCTATTCCACATCCTTCGAGTAGTTGGTAAAAACCGTTTTCGGCAGACCGACACCGGCGCGGGCGAGAATCTGCATGCTGCGGAGCTTGTCGCGCGAGCGGATCAGGGCCTGTGACTCGACGGCGGTGAAGACCTTCATCATCTCGAACTGTCGCACCACAGCGGTGCCGTAAAAGGTAACCGAGGCGCCGATTCGGGGGATGACGGCGTCGACGTTTTCGAGGTACTGACCGTTATAGTAAACACGGGGCCTCTTCTTTTCAATCTCGATGTTGCATTTCAGGTGGTCGACCACCAACGCTTCATGTCCCTTCTTCTCTGCTGCCTCAAGAAGTCGGCGCGTGGAGTATAACTCAGCATTGCGGGATAGTATAACAATTTTCACGAAATAGTATCTTTAACTGTTTATAAATTAATAAAATATAGTTTGAATTTACAAATCTGAATGACCAACTTTAGTTGCTATCATTTTCAGGAACAGATGTTGTGTATCCGAAAATGAATTTCCGGCGCAAAAATAGGTTGAATAGTTTAGAAATTAAGATTTACTTTTAATTTTTTGTTTGTACGAGAGATTCGTTCGTGACGGGTCGACAATGAAGCGGCGTTTGAGTAGCTTTCTGCCGAGGAGGACAGGAAATCGCATTTCGCCCCGCTCGCTGAGGGTGAAATGGGCAGGGATTTTTTCGCCGAAGAGTATAATGGAGGTTTCGATGACGTACCGCTTCTCGGAGACGCCAAAGGAGTTTTTCACCCGTTTCTGCCGGTAGTTGGCATAAACAAACTCCTTGTTGTTGTATTCGGGATGCGATTTGTCGAGCAGTTTGAAATGGATCCTTCTTTCGTCGCCACTGCCCTGTTCCCTGATCTGTTCGCAATGGATGGAGGAGGTATAGGCACCGGTATCGATCTTCACATCGATGTTCCGGAGTTCGAGTTCCGGAAAATCGGCTCTGTCGCGCCGACCAATGATTATTTTGTCTGAAGACTTCAAAATTCTGGCAACAATTTACTTTGGAGATGATACAAAGTTACAGCGCTTCTAATATAGCAGAATTTTTCATTCCGAATAAATAAAAATACTGACAATTCAGAAATATTGTTATTTTGCAGGGATTAAGCCTGATCATGAATATAATTGCAGTGAATAGGTAAAGCCTTTGCTTTAGTGATCAATAAAAATCACCACTTTCTATCAGCTCCCTGTCTCCTTTTGAGAAAGGGTTGGTCGCTATTTGTTAAACAAAATCAGGTTTTCCAGTCTTTCCAGTCTTGCTTTCAGCTCTTTGATTTCGGCATCCCTCGATTCAATGATCAGTTGCTGCTCTTTTACCGCTTCTACAAGCAACGCAGGGATCCTGGAATAGTTGATACCCATCAGACCGTCGGTTGGATTTGTATAAACGACCTCAGGCATTACCCTGCCAACCTCCTGGGCAATGAATCCCACGTCGCGCTGACCCTCCGCATCGTCTTTCCAGCTAAATGTGTAGGCCTTCATATTCAATACCTTCTTCAACGGTTCCTCCAGTTCGGCAAACGCCGTTTTCAGACGTGCATCGGAGGCATCGATCTGCAGTGTCCCATCACCGTCGATCCTGAGATCATAGGATCCCCCTCCTGTTTCAACACCGGGGAATTTCACAAGACCAGCTACGTTAAGATCCTTACCCACAACCAGGGCGCCACCCACGTTCAGGTTGGGGGCCTCTGTATCTCCTCCTCCGGGGGAATCATTGAGCCAAAAAGTATTGTTCTTATACCCGAGATAGTCTTCTGAAACACCCGGATGCCCAAAAGCGATAAAATTACCGGTCTCGACATATTCCGCATCTACTGTGAAGGCATTCGGTGTCCGGAATCCGCTGGCCTCAATCGGCATCCCGGAATAGAGCATCCCATCTATCTTCACATTTCCATTTACATGCAGCGGTTCAATTGGCTGACAGTTGATTCCGACCATTCCATTGAACCTCAGGATGTCGTTGTCAAATTCTCCATAAATCAGTGCATTGGAACTGTCTGCAGGCCAATTTTCGATATAGAGCCTGTGTGACCGTTTGTTGTGTTGTCCCGCTTGTCTGCCGATAAATACATTTGAGTTACCTTCATCAAAGTAGCCGGCAGATTCACCCAGGTAAACATTAAAATCTCCCTTGCTGAATTCTCCGGCTGATTTTCCAACCATTACATTGTAGTGACCAGATTCATTGTTCGCTCCGGCAAAGGATCCCAGCATGGTATTTAAGTTTCCTTCGTTATTGGTTCCTGATCGCATCCCCAGGAAGGTGTTGAATGAGCCTAAATCCTTTTCCGATCCCGAATATGCTCCGATCACGGTATTGTATTCGCCTGTTTCCGCGAAATGCCCCGCATGAGCACCAACAAAGGTATTCAAATGACCGCCAAAAAGGTTGTAACCTGCCCAAAAGCCGACAAGGGTGTTGTATCGTCCGGAATCGGCCAAT
>CAYOVC010000242.1:0-4823 GCA_964407305.1 uncultured Bacteroidaceae bacterium
ATGTTGATGGTCCCGCTAAAGTTTGCAGGAATGGTCGAATTCTGGTGGCCCGAATAGGTTCCGGCATCATAGGTCCATGTAAAGTATCCCGCAGCCGTTCCGCTCACAGCAGCGAGGGGATCCAAATCGTCAGGTTCCCCGTAAGACAATGTAACAGTCAGCATCAGGTACTGATCAGCGTAATAGGTCAACGGATCATTACCGGTATTTCCGAAATTAAAGGCAATTTCACCCGTTCCGTTGGCTTCCACCGGGTATAAGGGCGAAGGAGAAATGGTCCCCTGGTTGACGTATGGATTGTACCCCCCATCCGGATCCTGCGCCAGCAGGAGCAAAGGGAGAATAAGGGCTGTACATGCGAGTAGAATTTTTTTCATATCACCTGTTTTTTTCAGGTTCCTTCCGTGACTTCAGGGAAATAGTCCAGTCGTTCAGAGTCCGTGTTGTTGGTATCCCTGGTCTCACCCCCGGATCCGTCGACCAGTTGCGCGGTGATGGTATACTCACCCTTGGTTGTTCCGGGGTCAAAAGTAATTGTAAATCCGAAAGTAGAATTTCCCCCGGATGCGACGGATGCTGAGGTCGTGAATGTATGATAAGTAGCATCAGTGGCATGGCTCCAGTCGCTGTTGTCAAGCGGCATGCCATCCAGGATCGTGAGGGATTGATCAAAAGATCCATCCAGGCTCCAACGGCTATCGATAGGGATCTGAATAACGATCTCTCCACTGGTTTGCGCCATGTTCAGCTCTGTTACCCGCACGATCACATCGAAGCTTGTCATCCCATGACTGATATTTGGTGTAACGATCAACGTCGGGGCCAGGTCGGGAGTACAGGTATTTACAGTAAGTCCATCAGAAGGATTGCTTTCATTCCCAGCTGCATCCAGGGCCTTAACAGTGTAGGTATATTCGGTACAGGCCTCCACTGTATTATCGGTATAGGATGTGGATGCAATATTTCCCAGCATAACACCATCACGGTATATAGTATAACCGGTGACCCCGACATTGTCAGTGGAGGCTGACCAGGAGATCTCGACTGAGCTTTCGGAAACTGAAGTAGCTGACAGATCTGCCGGTATTGAAGGTGGAGTTGCATCTTCACCGTTCACAGTTCCGTTCCAGCCGGCCATTCTGGCCAACAACCACCACGTAGCCTTTGCGATCTTTAATGCCCCTACATTGCCTATATGGGCACTTTGAGTACCCAAATTATTTTCAGGATGTATAACAGGAAATGTTTGCAGTGTTCCGTTATTATCTGTCCAGGTAGTTGTAGCCTGTTCGCCGGCATCGTTAAACGTTAAAATATCTGCATAATCGATAAAATATGCTTCGTTATCAAGTGTATTTACATAATCCCGAATGTATTCCCACTTCAAATATTGCTGATAACCGCTTTCTCCGTAACTCATAGTTCCCTCTCCCTGGTCATCATCCACGGCTCCTGTACTAAACACAATTTTAATATCAAGGTCATTATCTGCGCAATATTGTATATAAGCGTTTGTAGTATCTATGTATGATTGCATAGAAAGCGTATTGCCAGTCAAAGCATAATCTTCGTCATCCAGTCCCCAGTTTGCTCTACCTTCATGAGTCGGAGTTGGCCAGCGAGGCACTCCCCCCCCCCACCGAGTATGATAAACAGGATCATAATTAGTACCGCTAAGTTGAGGGTCCCAGACTGCATCATAAGACCAACCAAACCAAATTGCAAATAAATCAAACCCATTATCAATGCAATAATGGAAATTTTCCTTCATTAACTCAACCCCAGACGCTGCTGTCCACCAACTATTATTGTAACTCCAACTTTGCCAACCTCCTGTTGGGTCCTGAAAATCTCCCCATATCCACTTATCAAGTCTTAAATATTGATCAGTGTAAGGAAGGGGACCGGTTGAGCCTTTTGACCAGGCATAAGTAGCATCCATTTCCTCAAGAAAATCGCATCCGTTAAGATAAGCTTCTGCATGAGATGCTCCCACAACAACCGCCCATTTGGTTTTAACTGAATCTATCCAACGCTGAGGAATTTCATCATACTGATCAACAACCCTGTGATCGGCTATGATCTGCCCGTAATTACTGATTGATATTACATTTATCGAGACGAAAAACAATAATATTTTAAGGTTGTATGAAATATATTTATGCATTTATCTTCTATATTATGCTTACGTTCCAATTATTACGAGTCTGCTCACCGGGTTGGTTTTTCTTTTGTAAAAAATTCAAAAATGTTTAAAAAACAAAATTATACATATATTCATTACTAATCAACTATTTAACAATTTATTAACTGCTATATTTTGAAAAACAACATTTTAAGCACTTTTTAATACTGCAATACAGAAATCACGCTAATGATTCCTGGTGATCATCAACTTCTTCACGCTTCTTTTTTCATCTTTAGAAAGAACCAAAAGATACACCCCTTCAATAAACTCTGAGTAATTTATGCTATTGTAAGTATGAGCAACCTCTCTTAAGTCTATTAAACTTCCGGTTATGTTATAAAGCGCGATCTCACCATTAACATATTCCTCCGGGACATTTATTATAATCATATCTCTTTCAAACCTGATATCTAACATCGAATTAGAGGTTTCAGCACCCTCATCTGTCTTAACGGGATCACCAGACCCTTCCCAGCCGGCCATTCTGGCCAACAACCACCACGTAGCCTTTGCGATCTTTAATGCCCCTACATTGCCTATATGGGCACTTTGAGTACCCAAATTATTTTCAGGATGTATAACAGGAAATGTTTGCAGTGTTCCGTTATTATCTGTCCAGGTAGTTGTAGCCTGTTCGCCGGCATCGTTAAACGTTAAAATATCTGCATAATCGATAAAATATGCTTCGTTATCAAGTGTATTTACATAATCCCGAATGTATTCCCACTTCAAATATTGCTGATAACCGCTTTCTCCGTAACTCATAGTTCCCTCTCCCTGGTCATCATCCACGGCTCCTGTACTAAACACAATTTTAATATCAAGGTCATTATCTGCGCAATATTGTATATAAGCGTTTGTAGTATCTATGTATGATTGCATAGAAAGCGTATTGCCAGTCAAAGCATAATCTTCGTCATCCAGTCCCCAGTTTGCTCTACCTTCATGAGTCGGAGTTGGCCAGCGAGGCACTCCCCCCCCCCACCGAGTATGATAAACAGGATCATAATTAGTACCGCTAAGTTGAGGGTCCCAGACTGCATCATAAGACCAACCAAACCAAATTGCAAATAAATCAAACCCATTATCAATGCAATAATGGAAATTTTCCTTCATTAACTCAACCCCAGACGCTGCTGTCCACCAACTATTATTGTAACTCCAACTTTGCCAACCTCCTGTTGGGTCCTGAAAATCTCCCCATATCCACTTATCAAGTCTTAAATATTGATCAGTGTAAGGAAGGGGACCGGTTGAGCCTTTTGACCAGGCATAAGTAGCATCCATTTCCTCAAGAAAATCGCATCCGTTAAGATAAGCTTCTGCATGAGATGCTCCCACAACAACCGCCCATTTGGTTTTAACTGAATCTATCCAACGCTGAGGAATTTCATCATACTGATCAACAACCCTGTGATCGGCTATGATCTGCCCGGAACTGGCTATTGCCGTTAACTGGATAAGGCATATAAGAATCGTAATTTTTCTCATAATAATATAGACATAATTTACTCAAACTATTTCATATAATGCTTTTTACGATAGTTGAATACAATATGTTTCCCAAAATCCCAAATAAATGAAATTACATTGAATACTTAATCCATGGAAGTGAACCTCGGATCCGTAGTTGATTCTGAATACATGATATCCAGTAATTCCTTGCCAACATATTTCTTAAAATGGTATTCATCATAGAAATTGGAAATATCTTGAGTAATCTCATTGATGCCCGAAAAATCAAACACATATTCTTCGCCAAATATGGACTGAAGTAGCATTAAATCATTCCGGTTAAGCGCTTTTTGATTAGAAGCAGGGCTCATCAGGACTCTGTAATTGGTACCGTGTTGTAGAAATATACGTTTTATTTCATTGAGCATTTCTATATGTGCAGGTTTGATTTGAGCATCAATCGGTGCATACTCACCAGAAGGTTTTCCGAAACGAGCTGTCCTTGTCTGGTAATATCTCAGTGAATCATTTTTGATGATGCTCAGGATTTCTGTATTGAAATACTCATTTGTTATAGGATCATAGTGATAGTCAATATTTATTATTTTATCTTCCATATACGGCCAATAATTATTTGTAAGCCTGTAATGCACGTATGGTACCAACCACCTGAAATTCATAAATCTGATTAAATAACCATATTGAAAATTCAGACGGGACGAGGGATATACCTCATAATGTTTCATGAAGGTGGGATTATCATTTACAAACTTTCCGAAGGTGGCATAAATATCAAATACCAGCAATACATTATTCAAATGATGATCATGATTATCTAAATATTTTATCTTCGACCAAATGCCAGTTAGGTGCTCTGCAGAAGCAAAAAAAGAATAAACTTCGTTTTCTGTGTTGATGTATGTTTCCCAGCTTTTCGGTGAAACGTGAAAAGCTGTTGATCCTCCAAAAATGAAAGAATCATATATAATCGATTCGGAATTTTGGATGAATTTTTCAGTAGTGACAAAATCCCTGTTTTTTTGTATGTAAGGATTTTGATTATAATCATCATAATTGTATAAAACCATAAACGGATCAATTACAAAATATGCAATGATTAAAATGACAATTGGAAGTGAAAAAAGTGTTAACCTTACCAGATAATGATGCAACTTATTAC
>CAYOVC010000243.1:0-4799 GCA_964407305.1 uncultured Bacteroidaceae bacterium
GCGTATAATTCAGATATCACCTTCGGGACCAACAATGAATTTGGGTTCGACTACCTGCGCGACAATATGACGCATTCCCCCGGTGAACTGGTGCAGAGAAAGCACAATTACGCGATCGTCGACGAGGTCGACTCTGTGCTGATCGACGATGCACGTACACCGTTGATCATTTCAGGTCCGATTCCCAAAGGGGATAACCAGGAGTTCATGGAGTACAAGCCCAAAGTCGAAAGGCTGATACAGGTCCAACGCAACCTGTTCAACACCATCATCACAGATGCCAGGAAATACCTGAAGGAAGGAAATACGGAGAAAGCTGGTTTTAAACTGCTGCAGGCACAAAAAGGATTGCCGAAGAATAAAACCCTGATCAAACTTCTGAGTGAGGAGAGCAACAAGGCCCTCATGTTGAAAACGGAGAACCACTACATGCAGGAGAACTCCAAGAATATGCACCTCGTTACCGATGATCTCTACTTTATTATTGATGAGAAGACAAACAGTGTGGAGCTGACCGATAATGGGATTGACATGCTGACAGGGAGCTCTGATGATCCTGATTTTTTCATTATGCCGGATATCGGCAGTGAGATCGCAGAGATTGAGAGGTCGGAGATGGATGACAAGAAAAAGCTTGAGACGAAGGACCAGATGCTGCGTGACTATGCCGTGAAATCGGAAAGGATCCATACCGTGAATCAACTGCTGAAGGCCTATGCCATGTTCGAAAAGGATATCGAATATGTGGTAATCGATAACAAGGTGAAGATTGTGGACGAGCAGACAGGCCGGATCATGGAGGGACGGCGCTATTCAGACGGACTGCACCAGGCCATAGAAGCAAAGGAGAACGTAAAGGTAGAGGCCGCTACCCAGACATGGGCAACCATCACCCTGCAAAACTATTTCAGGATGTATCACAAGCTTGCCGGGATGACCGGTACCGCAGAGACCGAGGCGGGTGAACTGTGGGATATTTATAAACTTGATGTGATGGTGATTCCCACCAACCGTCCGATCGTTCGCGACGACAGGGAGGACCTGATCTATAAAACAAAACGCGAGAAGTACAATGCGGTGATCGACGAAGTGGAGAACCTGATTAAAAATGGCCGGCCCAGCCTGGTGGGAACCACATCCGTTGAAGTGTCGGAACTGCTGTCGAGAATGCTGAAGATGAAAAAGATCCCGCACAATGTGCTGAACGCCAAGTTGCACCAGCGGGAGGCAGAGATTGTTGCACAGGCCGGAAAGGCAGGCACGGTTACTATTGCTACCAATATGGCGGGACGGGGAACCGATATCAAGCTGGCGCCGGAGGTGAAGACGGCTGGCGGACTGGCGATCATTGGTACAGAGAGGCACGAGTCGCGGCGGGTAGACCGGCAGTTGCGTGGACGTGCAGGCCGGCAGGGCGATCCGGGAAGCTCACAGTTTTACGTGAGCCTCGAGGATGACCTGATGCGACTGTTCAGCTCAGACAGGATCGCCGGACTGATGGGTCGACTCGGACTGAAGGAGGGTGAAGTGATCCAGCACAGCATGATCACCAAGTCCATTGAGCGGGCTCAGAGAAAGGTGGAGGAGAATAACTTCGGCATCAGGAAGAACCTGCTGGAGTATGACGATGTGATGAACTCACAGCGAGAAGTGATCTACACCCGGAGAAAACATGCGCTCTTCGGAGAGCGACTCGGACTGGATATTGCCAATATGATTTACGATGTAACAGAGAGCATTGTAAATACGTATCACGGTTCAGATGAATTCGAGGCATTCAAGCTCGAGCTAATCAGGATCTTCTCCATCGAATCGCCCGTAAAATCGGAGGAGTTTAAAAAGATCGATGCCAATGATCTGATCGATAAGATCTATACGCTGATGCTGGAGACGATGAAGCGGAAGAGGGAGACCATCTCTGCACAGGCTATGCCGGTAATCAGGGATGTCTATGAACGACAAGCAAAGGTCTATGAGAATATTGTGGTCCCGGTATCCGACGGAATGAGGGTTTTCCAGGTGCTGGCCAACCTGGAGAAATGTTATAGCTCCGATGGTACCGAACTTGTAAAATCCTATGAGAAATCGATCATCCTTGCCACCATCGACCAGGCATGGCAGGAGCACCTGCGCGAGCTCGACCAGCTGCGTCAATCAGTGAGAAACGCTGCCTACGAACAGAAGGATCCGCTGTTGATCTATAAATTCGAGGCGTTTGAACTCTTTACACAAATGATCGACAAGGTGAACAGGGATGTCGTGTCTACACTGATGAAGGCCCATATCCCGGTGCGTGATCCAAACGCGGTGCAGAAGGCTGAGGCCCCGAAGAAGATGGACCTCAGTAAGTTTGCGGCCAATAAGCAGGAGACGCCGGAGTATAACGATCCGTCGGGCGGTGGTGATCCGAACCGTCCAAAACGCGTTCAGCCGGTGAGGGTGGAGAAAAAAGTCGGTCGAAATGATCCCTGTCCCTGCGGCAGCGGCAAAAAATATAAAGCCTGTCATGGCCGCCCCGGACAATAAATGACTTTTTTGAATTCTATTTCCATCGTTGTACAGACATGTCGCTCCTGACGGAGCTTTTCTCTTCGTTTGGGGCAATTTGGATGCATTCGGCTACAGACATTGCGCCCCGCCGGGGCTATACATGCCGCTCCTGACGGAGCTTCCATTGCTCCGGAGGAGCAAAATGTCTGTAACAGATGGCCACATATGGAACCCCAGCCCCGGCGGGGCGACAAGTCTGTAGCAGATGTAACAGAAAGGCTATATCGAAGCAGCATAGCCCCGGCGGGGCGACATGTCTGTAGCTTAAATGGTTTTTACAGCTTTTTTAAGATCATTTACCAATCCTTCAGTAGCAGTAATCAACGGCAACCGCAAATTGGCATCACCAAATCCAAGCACCTCCATCAGCGCCTTCACGCCAGTCGGATTGCCCTCCCGGAAGATCAGTCCAAATAACGGTAGCAGCTTATAATGTTGCTCCCTTGCAGCGATAAAATCGCCAGACAACGCCAGCCGTACCATGTCTGAAAAGATAGCCGGCAGCGCATTCCCGATCACAGATATTACCCCGGCGCCACCTGCAGCAACCATGGGAAGCGTAATCGCATCATCCCCCGATACTACCTGGAAATCATCAGGCTTATCCCTGATAATCTTCATGATCTGCGCAAAATTTCCAGATGCCTCCTTCACGGCAGCAACCTTGTCGCCCAGGTCATACGCCAGCTCCAGTGTCGTCTCAGCGTTCATATTCGATCCGGTGCGTCCGGGTACATTGTATAATATCAACGGAAGATCAGAAGAGGCGGCGATGGCAGAAAAATGCTCCTTCAATCCCTGTTGGGAGGGCTTGTTATAATAGGGAGTCACACTCAGATAGGCGGAAATTCCGTTGCTTCCAACAGTGCGGATCCATTCAATCACATCGGCTGTATTGTTCCCGCCGGCACCAACAACAACCGGTACCCTGCCACTGTTGACATCCTTCACCACCTCGATGATTTTTAATTTCTCCTCCTTGCTCAGCGTAGGGGTTTCAGCCGTCGTCCCCAACACCACGAGGTATTCAATACCACCTTCTATCAGTCGAAGGGTATGATTCTCCAGTTGCTGAACATCCAATGATCCGTCGTTTGTAAAAGGCGTGATCATAGCCACACCAGTGCCTGTAAAAGTTGCACTGTTCATCATAAAAAAATCTATTTTGATGGATTTAACATATGTATATAGTGCTTCACCTGCTCAAGAAAATAGCCGACCTCACAATCTTTGTCCGCCGGATTAATCATCAGGTCAAGGTCATTCTCCTCCTCGGTAAAGCACCCGATTTTAAATTTAGCCTCCGAAAGTCGCGTAAGATATTCAACGGTCAGACTCTTAGAGAAATTTATTACAAACAGCATGTCGGGCCGCTTCCCGAAATAACGGTCAGCAATTTCCCCTTTCGGTGACCCGTACCAGGTCACATCCTTTCGTGTCAGAAACTCAATGTCGGGCCACAGCAGCATCTCCTGCGGAATCTCCTTTTCAGAGACATACCCCAACACGTAAGTACTGATCTTCTGCTTCTTCAGGTACTTCACAAACTCCTTGACCGGAGGAAAACAATCGGGCAACATTGTGTCAAAAACGATCACCGCATCCGATGCAGTGTCAAAATTCTGAACGGATTTGTCCCTGTTCACTTTGCTGAAGCGCTTCCGAAGCACCCAGTATCCGATTTTTTTTCCCAGCCGGGTCATCTAAATAACCTCTGTTTGTGTGTACCTGTTTTAACCTCACTAAAAAACTTCGCCTCAATAACCAAGGGTTCATCGGCCCTTGCACCCCCTGCACTGCTGAAACATCGCTTCTTCATATAACATTGCCCTTCTTCTCCTGCACCTCTGAAAATTCAATTCCGGGCGACACGACCTTCATCCCGAACACAAAAGTACACTTTTTGAAGGAGAATATCAGCCTCTCAGCATCTCCAAAAAATCGTCGATCGAAATCACCGGTATTCCAAGCGACTCCGCCTTTTTTCGCTTCTCCGGTCCCATATCCTCACCTGCAAGCACATAGGAGGTTTTCGAACTCACCGACCCTACATTCCTGCCACCGTTGCTCTCAATCATCTCCTTCAGTGCATCCCGCGAATAACCGGAAAACTTCCCCGAAATCACAAAACTTTTTCCCTCCAGCTGGCCAGATCCCTTCTTCCCCTCTTCACGGGGGATCGCAAATCGGAGCCCGGCGTTCATCAGCTCACCGGTCATGCGTACATTTTTTTCGTTGCTGAAAAAGCT
>CAYOVC010000244.1:0-4797 GCA_964407305.1 uncultured Bacteroidaceae bacterium
TTTCTATGTTCTGTTAGCATGTCACGTATAAATTGCGTATGAAGAGGTTATTTAGCCTTTTTGTTTTTGTGTAATAAGCATGGTTTGTCACGTTAAATTCTTATGTGTTCATTAAATGCTTGCTGGTTATTGCCCAGCGATGTAAGGATCAGTCCGGCGCCCTGTTCGTCGCAAACTTCGGTGATCAGTTGCATTGCAACAGCACTGTTGTTTCTGTCGATATGACTGAAGCACTCATCTGCAAAGAGAAATTCAAACGGTTGACAGAGGGACCGGATGATGGCGACGCGTTGCTGCTGACCAAAGGAGAGCAGGCGGCATTTCCGGTTGAGGAAGGGAGCCATATCGAGTTTTTCCGCCATTTCAACAATCTGGTTTTGTGACCTGAATTTTGTGATGCGGTTTTTAAGCAGGATGTTGTCCATGGCAGAGAGGTCGTCGAACAGTTCCAGTCCCTGGAAGATATAGGAGGCACGGCTTTTTCTTATCCGCGACCACGCTTTGTCGTTCAGTTTTCTTGCATCGGTGCCGTCAATGAGTAGTGTGCCCCTGTAATCTTTGCGGAGTCCGTACATGATCGACAAAAGGGAGGTTTTTCCTTTTCCCGAAGCCGCTTCGACCAGGTACTTTTTTCCCTGGCTGAAGGTAAACGAATCTGCTTCCCAGATTGCGGATCCTTCAACAGGAAGTCCGATCATGGGAAGCGGAATGAGATTTTCCAGTCTGAATGTCATACGCTCTTTCTAGCTTCCTCCCTTTAAATTCTCCATCAGTTTGAGCAGCGTGTACAGGCTGTTTTCGTTGTCATCAGACGTTTTAAGGATCATGTTGTTCTCATCATTGGAGGCCTCCATGCCCATAAAATCGAACGACTCCGCAAGCATTTCCAGGGTTTTCGGGGCGCCGCCGCTGGCCATCATGCTTTGCAGAGCCGGCGGGTAGGTCGTAAGGTCAAGGTTCATATACATGCCCAGAGAGCCCCCGGCATATGCTTTGAATTCTGAGTCGAGGAGGTTTTTTTTGAGTCCTTTGCCGGTAACGGCCTCCTTATAGCCGGTGACATTGGTAATGACCCAGATGCCTTTCATGATCCCGCTATAAATCTGTATTCCGCCGGCATTGATCATAAAGAAGTCGCCCTCCTTTTCTACCTGGGCCATGTTGTCGACTTTTCCCAACAGCTTCTCCTGCAACGTTTCATCCTTGAGACCGATACCAATGAGCACCTCCACCGGGATTGCCGATCCCTCGGCGGCACCATTTATTGCAAGAACAAAATCTCCAGTCAGCGCCTCCAGCAACTCTCCGCCCGGCACACCGGTGGCCTGCTCAACCTTGTCTGACATACCCTCCAGCTTAGGGGGATTGAAATTTTTAATCATTTTTGCCATTCGTTCGGTTCTCAGTGAAAAGGCCAGTGCCAGGAGCAGGTCATTTCCAGGACTCATTTTCAGGAGATCCTGGTTCAGGTTATCCTTTGCCAGGAGGAGCATTTCGGTGGCCTTTTTGATCTCGTCGTTCAGGTGTATTTCCGAATGAATCTCCATTGCACCATCGGTAAATTCAACAAATACCTGGCTGTAGTTATTCTCTAAAGGCACTGGAAAATCCAGGTCCATATCCTTCAGCGATCTGGTCTTTTCAAGTACCTTTTTCAGGTCGTCGCCTGCTGCCCAGACATTGACATCTTTCATTTTTCCGGCAAAATCCCTGAAGTTCACGACCATTGAAACGGACTGTTCCCTTTGTAGTTCGTGAAGGTTAACCAGCTCTGACTGCCAGTCGCCCGATGACATTTTTTTACGGGGTGAGGCGAGAAAGATCACCTGGTTCTCATTCCAGGCCATGGCGGCCTCGTCACGTTCCGGCGTGATCATATCGTATCCCTTGTGTGCGATGATCTCTGTATCTTCCTTTTTAATTAGCTCACTGATCATCCGGGAGAATTTGTTGCTGTTTTTTATATCTGCAGTAATTCCGATAACCGGTTCGTCATCCAGGAAATAGATGAAAAAATAGATGTATTCGGTCATGTCAATTCCCGATTGCAGGGGATCCTTCACGATGCTCTTTATCATTTCATTCCTGATGTCTTTGGTAAGGGTTTCCATGGAGCCGATCTGACCCTTGTTATAGATCTGTTCCGGATGTATAGAGGCTACCAGGGAGGCATGGCCGGGAATGCTATTAATAACTTCGGAGGTTTTTTTGGAGCAAGAGATTGTCAGAACCAACAGGGTGCATGTAATGAAGATTGGAAGTTTTTTCATTGTTTTGGATATTTCCGGTTAAATATATGCTAAGATAGAGATTTAAACCATTGATATGAGCGGAGCGCGCATTAAAGTTTCGTTCATCAGGGTGAATTGCGCTTATCACTTCAGGAATAATAACGCAACACCGGTGATACTTATTACAGCCCCCAGTATTTCCAGTGGTTTCACCTTCTCTTTATAAAGGATTACAACGGGGGGGATAATCAGTATTGGCACAATGGCCATAATTGTTGCTGCGATGCCTGTTTCGGTGTACCGGATGGCCAGCAGGGAGAAAGAGACCCCGAGGAACGGTCCGAAAAAGGAGCCGAGGGCGGTCGCCGACATACCCTTTCCATCGCGGGTTGCCAGGAGCACATTTTTCCATCTTCCCAGGTAGGTGGTCAGAATTGCGAAGCCGAAAATTGCGGCGATCAGCCTGATCTGTGTGGCAGCAAACGGATCATATTCCTGCATGCCATATTTACTGAGTACCAGTCCGATTCCTTGTCCGGCGGCACCCAGGAAGGCGAATAGCAGACCTTTTAACGACTTGTTCATTGACAGGCCTTTTTTTCCTTCCTTTCTAACGAAAATCGCCATAGAGATCCCCATGATGGTCAGGAACATACCAAAAATATTCATAGGAGACAGCCGTTCGCCCAGTATGATCCATCCCGTGATGGCAGCCATTGGTGGTGCCAGGGTCATGATCAGCATGGCAAACCGTGAACCGATCATGGAGTATGATTTGAACAGGAAGAGATCACCGAAGACGAAGCCAACGAGTCCGGAAACAGTGAGCCAGATCCAGTTGAACTGGTTTGCCCCGGCAGGGAAGGGCGTTCCCGTTCTGATCCAGACAAAGATGCTGAGAAAGAAGAGGCCGATGAAGAGCCGGATCACGTTCAGAGACAGCGAGCCGATCCGCAGACTCGCACGTTCAAAGGCCAGTGCCGTAACGGTCCAGAACACTGCCACCAGCAACGCTGAAAATTCACCAATATACTCCTGCATTTATTTTTCGATTTCCAGCTGCAATAGTAAGGAAAAAAGCTGAAACTTGGTCCATCCGAGCATCAGCAACGCATCATAATCGAATAGGTATCGATTACATGTTTTTCGCTCCTGTTTTTTCTCTATTTTTACTTCTATAAAAATCTACAACTATGCAAAAGGAAGAACTATTAAAGCAATTGTCTGTTTGCGTGGAAAAGGGGAAGGCCGACAGGGCCACACCGACACCACCTGAGATGAAGGACCAGGACGGGGCGAAAGAGATCACGCTTCAGCTTCTTGAGATGAAGACTCCGCCCGATGAAATTCTAGGTGTAGGATTGATACCGGGGATGAAAAGAATTGGTGATCTTTATAGCGAAGGAAGGGCATTCGTGCCTCACCTGCTGTTGGCAGCCAGGGCGATGAACATAGCGATCACCCTGCTTAAACCCTATTTTGATGCGGGAACTATTGAGCGGAAAGGGACCTTTATCATCGGAACGGTGCAGGGCGACCTGCATGATATCGGGAAGAACCTGGTGAAGGCGATCGTTGAGGGATCAGGCTGGGAGGTGATCGACCTGGGAACCGATGTGGATGCGGATCGGTTTATCAGTGCCATTGAAGAGCACCCGAAAGCGCCGGTGGGTTTGTCGGCACTGATTACAACGACAATGGTGAATATGGAGAAGATCGTGGAGCAGATTCGGGAGAAGTACCCTGAGAAGAAGATTCTTATCGGTGGAGCGCCGGTTACACAGGAGTATTGTGATAAGATCGGGGCTGATTTCTTTTCGCTCTATCCGCAGGAGGCAGCGGAATACCTGAAATCGCTGATTTGAAAAATTTCGATCATCCGAAAATATATTTGTTATGGGAAGAATTACTGACCGGTTGCGTGAGAAGGGGACACTGGTATCGGATGGTGCCTGGGGAACCTTTATCCATGAAAAGGGATTGCGTTCCGATGAGGCACCTGAGTCGTGGAACCTGACGCGACCCAATGACATTTATGAAGTGGCACGTAGTTATGTCGAGGCGGGTGCGGATATGATCCTGACCAATAGTTTTGGGGGTAGTCCGTTTAAGTTAGCGCCTTATGGATTGTCCGACAAGACCTATGAGATCAACAGGGCCGCTGCGGAGATCTCCCGCCGTGCCGCCGGGGAGGAGGTGCTGGTATTGGGATCGGTAGGACCAACCGGCAAGTTGCTGATGATGGGCGAGGTGACTGAAGAGGAGATGATGACGGGGTTTGTTGAGCAGGTGCGTGGACTGGTTGACGGAGGGGTGGATGCGATTCTGATTGAGACCATGTCGGATATGGATGAAGCCAGGGTGGCGATCAGGGCAGCGCGTTCTGTTACCGATGTTGAGGTGATGTGTACCTTTACCTTCACCCTTACACCGGCTAATGAATACCGCACCATGATGGGAACCTCACCTGCTGATGCTGTTGAGATGTTGGTTCGTGAAGGGGCCGATGTGATTGGAGCCAACTGCGGCAATGGTGCTGCAGGGATGGTTGAGATAGTAAAGCAGA
>CAYOVC010000245.1:0-4791 GCA_964407305.1 uncultured Bacteroidaceae bacterium
GGCCAGGAATCGGGCTATCGTTTTACAGACCAAATCGATATCGATGTTACCTCCGTAAAGGACCAGCACCGCATCGGTACCTGCTGGAGCTTTGCTGCTGTGTCATTTCTCGAGGCGGAACTGCTCCGTACCGGGAAGGGTGAATATGATCTTTCTGAAATGTTCATTGTCCGCAATTGTTATGCTGAAAAGGCAGAAAAATTCGTCAGAATGCACGGAAAAAACAATTTTGGTCCGGGCGGACTGGCACACGACCTGTTTATGGTGTGGAAAAAGTTTGGGTTGGTGTCTGAAGAGGCTTATGAAGGGATGACGATCGGTGAAGATGGACATGTGCATGGGGAGTTAAATGCCGTATTGAGCGGATATGTGGAAAAAGTCATTAAAAACCCAAACCGCAAACTGACACCGGTATGGAAAACAGGCTATGAAGGGATCCTAAATGCCTACCTGGGCACGTATCCTTCTACGTTCAATTATAAGGGAACCACATTTACGCCAGGGAATTTTGCCGCGAGTCTTGAACTGGATCCGGATGATTATGTTACGATTGGATCTTTTACACATCATCCTTTCTATCAACCTTTCATCATTGAGATTCCCGATAATTGGGGATGGAACCATATTGATAATGTTCCCCTTGATGAACTAATTGATGTGCTGGATCATGCGCTCAAAAAGGGATATACTGTTTGCTGGGATGCTGATGTAAGTGAAAAGGGATTTAACTGGTCCAAAGGGGTGTCACTGATACCCTCGGAACAGATTGAGGATCTGTCAAATCTTGAGCAGGGTCGCTGGAGTGAGCTCTCGGAGCGCGACCGGCAGGCCATGTTTTATGATTTTTCATCTCCAAAAAAGGAGATGGAAATCACACAGGAACTGAGGCAGCAATGGTTTGACAATTACCAGACCACCGACGATCACCTGATGCATATCACCGGAACAGCTGTCGACCAGGATGGAAACAGGTTCTACAAGGTGAAAAACTCATGGGGTGTCGATAACCACCTGTATGATGGATATTTTTACAGCTCAGAAGCCTATATGAGGGCCAAAACCATCTTTTTTATGGTCCATAAGGATGCCGTTCCAAAAAATATCGCAAAAAAATTAGGGTACTGAGCAGTTGGTCAGTTCCAGCACATCCCCCGTTCCTTATAGATCTT
Organism: uncultured Bacteroidaceae bacterium; assembly: GCA_964407305.1. Classification (GTDB taxonomy): domain Bacteria; phylum Bacteroidota; class Bacteroidia; order Bacteroidales; genus M55B112. The sequence continues at coordinate 1,170 of CAYOVC010000245.1, forward strand.
TATGAAATTATCGACTGAACGGTCGTATCCCTTTTCGATGTCGGCAGGAAAATAACATGCCGGCAGCTGTCCGCTTCTTCTGTGGTACGCAATACAATCGCAACATACTCCCTTTCTGCTACAGGGATATGTGCAGTTGCAAAATGATTCGTTGTGCTCCTTTTTACAATCCATATGAAAGCCTTTTTGTGGTTTAAATATAATATGTTTATAGCAAACAAGGCAGACCTCCGACTGCTAAATTTTCTATACCGTCATTTTCCAGCTAAAAGAAAATGTGTAATTCTGTATCCTATGGCCTTTGTGATCTCCTGCACAATTCTATCTTTGTAATCAGAAAACCCATAGTGATTTTTTGAGCTGCGATGAAGATATTTTTGAGAAGGTGCATCCCGACTATACTGGGATTGTTGTTTTTGGTATCAGCCGTAAATCCCGGATATCTCTCCAGCGGAGAGATCGCCGCGGGAAGTACCAAAGATCCTCCATTTCTGACGGTGAGTAATATTTGGGTGGACTCCCTGATGGACCAAATGACACTGGACGAAAAGATTGCCCAGATGATCATGGTCCAGGCCTATTCCGATAAAGACGAATCATATCAGAATGATCTCCTAAAACTGGTTAAAAGGTATAAGATAGGGGGAGTGGTTTTTTTTACCGGGGGACCGGTACGGCAGGCGCAGCTGACAAACCGGCTACAGGCTGCCTCTGAATGTCCGCTGCTTGTCGCGATGGATGCTGAATGGGGGCTTGATATGAGGCTCGACAGTGTAATCAAGTATCCGCGACAAATGGAGCTTGGGGCCATTCGTAATAACCAGCTGATCTATCAGCTGGGAAGGGACTTTGGGACCCAGTTGCGCGAACTGGGAGTTCATATGAATTTTTCCCCGGTGGCAGATATCAATAACAACCCGGCCAACCCGGTGATCAACACCCGGTCGTTCGGAGAAGACAGGGATGATGTTACAAGTAAAGTGGTAGCTCTGTTTTCCGGTATGCATAAGGAAAAGGTGCTCGTTACCGCCAAGCATTTTCCCGGACACGGTGATACAAATATCGATTCCCATTACGATCTTCCCGTAATTGATTTCTCACTCGAAAGATTGGATTCAATTGAGCTGTATCCGTTTAAAGAGGCGATTCGAAGAGGTGTAAGCGGTATAATGACTGCCCACTTGAATGTCAGGTCCCTGGATCAGAGAGTGAATCTACCCGGCTCCCTGTCAGAAAAAGTGGTGTCAGATCTACTTCGTAAGGAGATGAAGTTTAAGGGTTTGATTGTCACTGATGCGATGAGTATGAAAGGCGTGAGTAACCACTTTAAACCGGGAGCGGGTGAGGTTGAAGCTGCCAGGGCAGGAAATGACATTATCCTGATGCCTGCAGATGTGCCTAAAACAATCTCAGGGATCTCCCGGGCTGTCAGAAAAGGCTATATTCCGATTGAACAGATCGAGGCATCCTGCAGAAGGATTCTTCAGGCCAAGAAATGGCTCGGCATGGATACGATACAGCCGATTAATACAGAGGGACTTACCAGTCGTCTGAATTCCCGTAAATATCTTCCTCTCAGGCAGGAATTGGCGGAAAATGCCATCACACTGCTGAAACACGAAAATAATCTTCTACCCCTGAATAACCTTGATTCCATTCAACTGGCCACGCTGAACTTTGGAGTTGCCGGTACAACTGCATTTACAAAGCAACTTGATCTGTATCATTCCGGGGATCATTTCTTCTACCGCAATCCGGCGGATTTTCCAGCAGATTCTGTGCTAAATGATAAGTTGTTAGACTACAATACCCTGATAGTCAGCCTCTATTATACACGCTCTTTTGGAAGGAATTTTGACATTCCATATCGTTTAGCAGCATTGATCAATAGGATTGATTTTAAAGGGGATATGATCGTTAACCTGTTCGGGTATCCCTATGCCCTTGGGGTTCTTGGTGAGCTTGATCATGCGGATGCGATTATGATCTCATACACCAAAGAGGAGATCAACCAAAACTATGCTGCACAGGGCATCTTTGGTGGTAATTCTATATCCGGCAGACTGCCGGTTACCATCGGAGAAAAATACCCGGTTGGGTCCGGAATCATTGTAAAGGGAGGAAACAGGCTTAGCTATAGTTGTCCCGAAGCTGTTTCTATGAATTACGATAGCCTGTTACGCATTGATGAGATCATAGAGGAAGCGATCAGCAGCAAGGCGATGCCTGGTTGCCAGGTGCTTATTGCACGAAAGGGAAGGGTTGTCTGGAACAAATCATACGGGTTTCATACATACCTGAACCGCCAGCGGGTTGAGAATGAGCACCTCTACGACCTCGCTTCGGTTACAAAAATTGCGGCTACAGTGCCTGCAATTATGAAACTTCAGGACAAACAGCTTTTTAGTCTCGATAATACCCTGGGATACTATTTCCCTGAGATTGACACTTCGGCTAAATCAGAACTTCAGTTCAGGGATATCCTGACCCATCAGGCGGGTTTGCAACCCTGGATACCATTCTTTACAAGTACGATTGAGCCAATGGATTCATCTTTACGCCTGTTTAACAATAACTATAATGACGCGTATCCCCTCAAAATTGGTCCCGGGTTATATGCAAACCGCAACATCAAATACAAGGATGGAATCTATGTGCGCGATTATTTGCCGGAGTTTCCGGTGGAGGTAGCGAAGAATCTTTACCTTCGAAATACTTACAGGGATTCGATCTACCATACGATTTTGCGTTCCCCGCTTAATGACAAGGAGTACAAATACAGCGACTTGGGCTATTATTACCTGTACAGGATTGTAGAAGATGTAACCGGGGAGCATTTTTACCCTTTTCTCTGGCACAATTTCTTTGCTCCGATGGGAGCAGAAACGCTCGGTTTTCTGCCTCTTAACCGGTTTGATGAAAGCCGGATCGTTCCCACTGAAAATGACCTGATATTCAGACAGCAGTTGATCAGAGGATATGTGCATGATCCCGGAGCAGCAATGCTTGGAGGTATTTGCGGCCATGCCGGCTTGTTCTCAAATGCCAACGACCTGGCTAAGTTCATGCAAATGTATCTGAACCATGGAACCTATGGAGGTAAGCGTTATATTGACTCGGCCACAATTGCTGAATTCACGAGATGCCAGTTTTGTGACTTTGAGAACCGTCGTGCACTGGGGTTCGACCGACCAATTACCGATGAAGAGGATGCCGGACCCGCTTGTAATTCAGCATCTGATCATAGCTACGGACATTCAGGCTTTACCGGAACAATTGTCTGGATGGACCCCGAATATGACCTTTTATACATCTTTCTTTCAAACAGGGTGCATCCCGACCAGTCCAATTCAAAGCTTATCACAATGAATGTGCGTACCAGAATTCAGGAGATGCTCTATCAATCGATCTCTCCAGAATAGGCTTCTTCGATCCTGTCTGACCGGTTGCCATCATCCTGCCAGACCAGCTGCCATGATCTTGCCCGGCAAGCCGTCCAGGGTCATATCAGATCTATTGCTATGATCTTGCTACCTGATCAGCTTTCTCTGATCTTGTCAGCCAGATACCTTTGATCCAATCGGACCCATTGTCTCCAATCATGCTTAATAACAGGCTTTGC
>CAYOVC010000246.1:0-4787 GCA_964407305.1 uncultured Bacteroidaceae bacterium
AATTACAATTACTAACTTAAATGCGCAGGATGAAAAGTCATACTCATTTGATGCAGGCGGGGATATTGTCAGTAATTATATATTCAGGGGTACAAAATTTGGTACCGGTCCTGCAATTCAGCCCTTCGTTGAATTTTCTGCCGGCAACTTCGCTTTTGGATCATGGGGGTCCTTTGGATTCACTGATGATGAGGCAGCGGAGGCCGATCTTTACCTGTCGTACGGTTTTGACTTTGGATTGAGCATTGGGATCACAGATTATTACTTCCCGGGGTCGGACTATTTCGATTATTCAACAGCCAGCGGATCGCATGGTTTTGAACTGAATCTCGGATATGAAGTGGGCGGTCTTTCCATCGGCGCAAACTACATGCTCAATGAGGCCCCGGGTGCAGGGACAGCAGGAGGCGACATGTATTTCGAATTGGGTTATTCTTTTGAATCTGTCGGCCTGTTTGTCGGAGGTGGAGACGAATGGCATACTCCATCGGGCGATTTTGCCATATGTAATGTAGGTGTTTCTGTTGATAAGGAACTTGAGATCACCGAAAAATTCAGTCTTCCAGTAAGCGGAGCAGTGATATTGAATCCTGATACAGAGCAGTTTTATGTTGTTGTTGGTATTTCCTTCTGATTGATTCCGAATATATACCGGACCGGAATATTGAATTCCGGACAACATTTAATTCACAAATAACAATTAAATACAATTCAAATGAAAAAGATAGAAGCGATCATTCGCAAAACCAAGTTTGAAGAGGTAAAAGACGCTCTTCATGACAATGGTATTGAGTTCTTCTCGTTCTGGGACGCCAGGGGTGTAGGTATGGCCAGACAGAGCCGTGTTTACCGTGGCGTTGCTTACGATACGAGCACCATCGAAAGGATTTATCTTTCAATTGTAGTAAGGGACATCAACCTGGACAGAACCATCGAAACAATTGTCACCTCTGCAAAAACCGGCGAGGTCGGTGACGGGAAAATCTTTGTCTACGACATTGCTGAAAGCATACGCATCAGAACCGGTGAAAAGGGCGATGAATCATTGTATATCAAGGATTAACCGAAAAATATATCACAATTTAAAAATATTATCATGGAAGGAATTACAATTTCAATTGATACGATATGGGTACTGATAGCTGCAGCATTTGTCATGTTCATGCAGCCTGGGTTCGCCCTTGTGGAATCCGGATTTTCACGTTCTAAAAACACAGCCAACATTCTCATGAAAAACCTGATGGACTTTTCCATCGGCTCATTGGGCTTCTGGCTGATTGGATATACAATCATGTATGGTGAGGATATCGGCGGCTTTATTGGAAAAGCCTCTCTTTTCTTTAACAGCGAAGGAGTAGATGGTATACCTGACAAAGCATCCCTGATGTTTCAGACCGTTTTCGCTGCCACTGCTGCAACCATCGTTTCGGGGGCCGTTGCTGAAAGAACAAAGTTCTCAGCTTACCTGTTCTTCAGCGTTGCTATCACGGTTATCATCTACCCAATCTCCGGACACTGGATCTGGGGCGGTGGCTGGCTCTCTGAGCTGGGTTTTCACGACTTTGCCGGCTCAACCGTTGTACACTCCGTTGGCGCATGGGTTGGTTTGGTTGGTGCGGCCCTGGTAGGTCCCAGGATCGGTAAATACAGCAAAACCGGTGAGCCTAAGGCGATCCCCGGATCCAACCTGGCACTCGGTGCCCTCGGAGTGTTCATCCTCTGGTTCGGCTGGTTCGGCTTTAACCCGGGATCGCAACTCGCAGCGGCAGGTGAGGAAAATGCACTGGCCATCTCACACATCTTCATCACAACCAACCTTGCTGCAGCAGCCGGAGCCGTCACAGCAATGATCGTTACCTGGATGAAATACAAACGACCCGGCTTGTCTATTACACTGAACGGCGCATTGGCCGGGCTTGTAGCCATCACCGCAGGTACCGATGCCGTAAGTCCGGGTGGTGCTATTATCATCGGTATCGTAGGAGGTATCGTGCTTGTCTTCGGAGTTGCATTCCTGGATAAAGTCCTGAAAATAGACGACCCGGTAGGTGCCATTTCCGTTCACGGACTCAGTGGTGCAGCGGGTACCATTATGGTCGGACTATTCAGCACTTCGGAAGGACTTTTTTATGGTGGCGGTGCAACACTACTTGGAGTGCAGGCACTCGGGGTTTTGGCAGTTGCAGCCTGGGCCATGGGAACCGGTTTCATTCTCTTCTATATACTGAAGAAAACCATGGGCATCCGTGTAAGCAGGGTCGTTGAAGAAGAGGGACTGGATATTTATGAACATGGAGAATCAGCCTTTAACTAATGAATCTTACATGTCTCTTTAACGGGAAAGACTTTTACTAACCCTTTTTCCCTATTAAAATGGTAGTTTCAAAGGCGGTGCAGAATATCTGCACCGCCTTTTCTTTGCCCAGTACCCTGCTTTACAATTCCAATATATAATGAGTTCTTTTCTTATAATATTACTTCAGGTTTTAACGAATGGTCTGAAGTAGCCGGCTAGCTCCATTTTAAGGTAGCTCGTTCAACTTTCACTTTATAAGCATTTTATCATAATGATATGTTAATTTATAATGTTTTTATTTAATTAACTTTTGATTCGGAATATAAAGTTTGTATATTTGCAACTTTATGGGTAAAATAAAATATCATAATAAGAACCATATGCTAAGGATCGTTGTCACGATACGACAATCCGGGTAAATATATTATGAAAAACATATGAAGACCGTTCCCGGAAAAAGATAAAAGGAACGGTCTTCTTTTTAAAAGTAAAGCAAAGAATGAAGATTGAAAGACCAACAAAACAAGGACTTTACCGTCCTGATCTGGAACATGATAACTGCGGAATCGGATTTGTCGCCCACCTGAAGGGAGTAAAATCACATTCCATTATCCGGCAAGGTATCGAAACGTTGGAGAATATGACCCACCGGGGCGCCGAGGGGGCCGACAGCAAGACAGGTGACGGAGCCGGTATTTTGATCCAGATCCCGAGGGATTTTTTCCTGATGCAGGGATATGCCATCCCACATGAAGGGCAATTTGGTACCGGACTGGTATTTTTACCGCAGGAGAAGATGGCCGCCAAGGCTTGTGAGGATATTTTACTGAAGATCATAGAGGAAGAGGGTGTTGAATTTATCACTTTCCGCGATGTTCCCGTCGACAATTCAATTCTTGGCGACATTTCCAGGGCTTCCGAACCCACCATTAAACAGATCATGGCCGGTGCGACCAATATGGATCAGGATGAGCTCGAAAGGCGGCTCTACATCATCAGGAAGCGGGTGGAGAAGTACATCACCAATTCATCCATCAAGCAAAAGAGCTTCTTTTATATCCCAAGCTTATCCACCAAGGTACTAATATACAAGGGTATGCTTACCAGCGAACAGCTTGGTAGCTATTTCCTCGACCTGTGCGACAAGCGGCTCGAGAGTGCCATCGCCCTGGTACACTCCCGTTTCAGCACCAACACGTTTCCCACCTGGGACCTTGCCCAGCCTTTCCGGATGCTGGCCCATAACGGCGAGATCAACACCGTGAAGGGCAATCGCTTTTGGATGGCCGCCCGGGAATCTATCCTGAAATCGGATAAGCTGGGCGATCTTTCAAAAATCTATCCTGTCATCGAACCCGATAAAAGCGACTCAGCATCGCTCGACAATGTCCTCGAATTTTTGGTCATGAGCGGAAAATCCCTGCCCTACGCCATGTCCATTCTCATTCCGGAATCGTGGAACGAGAAAAACCCGATCTCCAGGGAGCTGAAGGCTTTCTACCAATACCACTCTACCTTTATGGAACCGTGGGACGGTCCGGCATCCCTTCTGTTTTCCGATGGCCGCTATATCGGGGGAACGCTCGATCGCAACGGGCTGCGTCCCTCCAGGTACGTGATCACAAAAAACGATATTATGGTGATGGGGTCCGAGGTGGGTGTGCAGACATTTCCGCCCGAAGAGATTCGCGAAAAGGGTCGGCTCAGACCCGGTAAACTCCTACTGGTAGATACCAAAAAGGGCACGATCAAATATGACAAAGAGATAAAGGCTGAACTCGCCAATGAATATCCCTATATTGACTGGATCAAGGAGAATATGGTCAGCCTCGAAAAAATCGATACCGGACAAAAGGCCCCTGTCAACCTGGGAGCGGAATTTGGCCTTTACGAGAAAACCTTTAATTACAGCAGCGAAGATATCGAAAAGATCATTCTTCCCATGTCAACCACTGCCAAAGAGCCGATAGGATCAATGGGCAACGACGCTCCTATGGCAGTGATATCAGACCGGCCTTACAGGTTGTTCAGCTATTTCAGGCAGCTGTTTGCCCAGGTAACAAATCCGGCTATAGATCCTATCAGAGAAGAGCTTGTCATGACCCTCACTGGTTATCTTGGATCACTCCAAACCAACCTGTTAGAAACAGATCCTGACCATGTAAAACTGGTAAAATTCAAAAGTCCGGTAGTTACAAACTCCACTTTTGAACTAATAAAAAGGTTGAGCTACAAAGGATTTTCATCCTCAACCATCCCAATGCTTTTTGAAGCCAATAAGGGTGCTGAAGGATTGGAGAAGGCGGTGGATGATATGTGTAAAGCAGCCGAAAAAGCTGTAGACGATGGTAAAAACTATATTATTCTTACCGACCGCGGTATCGACAAAGAAAAGGCACCGGTTCCTTCTCTGATGGCAGTATCAGCTGTGCACCATCACCTGATCAACACAAGGAAGCGAATGCAAATCGATATTGTGGTTGAGTCTGCC
>CAYOVC010000247.1:0-4766 GCA_964407305.1 uncultured Bacteroidaceae bacterium
TCTGTTGACGAAAGTTTCCGGCGGAATGTTAATTAGGCTCAACAATGAATTGAATTAGATCGGCTAAAGAATTAATTAACAATTTCTTAAGATTAAATATTTATAATTGTCTTATTATCTGATACTTACATTTTTTTTATTTTTTTTTATATTATAAGCGACTGAGATTAAAGCTTATATAATCTTATTCAAAAAATCAAGTGCAACTTTCCTTTTTTTATTACCAATTTTTCACAATATTTGTTCTTGCTACATCTAACCCTTATTTCGAATTTTTTAAAACGAACGTTTAATGCACGAACGTGTTTGGAACAACTGCCTCAATGTGATCAAGGACAATGTTCCTTCAATCAGTTTCAGAACATGGTTTGAGCCGATCATCCCCCTAAAACTTGACCAGGATGTATTAACCATACAGGTTCCCAGTCCATTTTTTTACGAATATCTTGAAGAGCAGTACATTGACCTGTTGCGAAAGGTGCTGAACAAAGAACTTGGGGATGGTGCAAAGCTGGAGTACAATGTTGTTATGCAGAACAATTCATACAATAACAACAAACCCTACACCGTCAAGTTTCCGGCAAAAAGTTCCAAAGAGGTAAAGAACCAGCCTGTCAAGGTTCCGCTCGATGCAAATGATAATACGATTAAAAACCCTTTTGTCATTCCCGGGATCAAGAAACTGGATATTGATCCCAGGCTGAATCCCGGAAATTCATTTGAAAATTTTGTTGAGGGTGAATGCAACCGCCTGGCTCGTTCCGCCGGTTATGCCGTTGCCAATAATCCCGGTGGGACCGCATTCAATCCCCTGCTGATTTATGGGGACAGCGGACTGGGAAAAACCCATCTTGCGCAGGCAATTGGTATTGAAGTAAAGAATCTGTTTTCAGATAAAACAGTATTGTATGTCAATGCCAACAAGTTCCAGACCCAGTTTGTTGATGCCATCAGAAACAATAATAAGAATGATTTTCTTCACTTCTACCAGATGATCGACTTACTGATCATTGATGATGTACATGAGTTTGCCGGTAAGGAGAAGACGCAGGACACTTTTTTTCATATTTTCAATCACCTCCACCAGTCGGGTAAACAGCTGATCCTGACCTCAGACAAGCCACCTGTTGAATTACAGGGATTGGAGCAGAGGCTAATAAGCAGGTTTAAATGGGGGTTATCAGCTGATCTGCAGGCGCCCGATTATGAAACAAGGATGGCCATCCTTGTGAAGAAGACCTATAATGACGGTATTGAGATGCCGGAAGAGGTGCTTGAATACATTGCAACGCATATAACAGATAATATCAGGGAGCTTGAGGGTGCCCTGATCTCACTCCTTGCCCAGTCAACCCTTAACAAGAAAGAGATCACGCTTGACCTTACCCGGGAGATGATCGATAAACTGATCAAGAACACGAAAAAAGAGGTCTCCATCGATTATATCCAAAAGGTAATCTGCAGTTTCTATAATATCGGACTGGAACAGATGCAGAGCAAAACCAGAAAACGAGAGATCGTACAGGCCAGGCAGGTTGCGATGTATTTTTCAAAAAGCTATACAAAATCAAGCCTTGCAACCATCGGATCACAGATCGGCGGAAAGGATCATGCAACAGTGCTTCACGCATGTAAAACGGTGAACAACCTGATCGAAACTGATAAAAGATTCAGAATTCAGATTGATGAACTGGACAAAAAACTGAAGATGTAATCCGGAAAACGGACCATGATCTACCTGGGGCTTTCCATACTCTCTTCAACCGGAATATTTTTGGTATTCAAATTTCTTGGTCAGAAAAGACTTCCCCCCTTTCCCGTGATCATTATCAATTATCTGACTGCTTCAATATTGGGTCTGCTGGGCATCGGAATATCGGCTCTTGCAATCATCCTTTTTACCATGTTATGAAATGAAAACATCCTACCGCACCTTAGCCAAACCCTCCAGTGGATATTTTAAGGACCGCGGCAGCAGGTTCATTGCCCTTGCCTACCCCGTTCAGAATGAAAATGACGTAAAGGAGTTACTGGACAAACTCAAAAAAGAGTACCATGATGCAAGACACCATTGCTATGCATGGAGAATTGGTATTGAGCCGGTAAACGTAAGGGCAAATGATGATGGCGAACCATCAAACAGTGCAGGACGCCCTATTCTCAACCAGATAGAGAAATATGATCTGACCAATATTGCCATCGTTGTAATTCGGTACTTTGGAGGAACACTGCTGGGGGTGGGAGGACTAATCAATGCCTACAGAACTGCTGCAGAAAGTGCCATAAAATCGGGTCGCATTATTCGAAAAAGTGTCAGGCGCAGCTACAGCTTGAAATTTGAATATGCACAAATGAATGATGTAATGACAATTATAAAGGAGCACCAACTGGAAACAGATGAGCAGGCGTTTGAATTATCATGTTCATTGATTTTTTCGGTCGATCTGGCCAAAGAGGAGTCTGTACTACTAAAATTTAAACTGATCGAAGGATGCGAACTTAAAAGCATGGAAGCTGAATAATTATCAATATGTTATCAACATTGCCGGTTTGTAGTGATATGCATGTTATATTTGTATAGGCAGAGGGGCTGACCGGGCAATTCGCATCAACCGTTCTTTTAATAAAAAATTGAGGATTCCGTAAGACACCGCTAGTTGAAAAGATAGTTTAGTAAATTATTTTTCAAGTATTTAAATAAAGAATTTATATATATGCAAAACAAAAGCCTGGTATCCATTAACGACTTTTCAAGGGAGGAGTTTGTCAGGATCCTTGACCTGGCAACCGAATTTGAAAAAAATCCCACGCAGGATCTGTTAAAAAATCATGTTATAGCAACCCTCTTTTTTGAGCCTTCAACACGCACAAGGTTAAGCTTTGAGACTGCTATAAGCAGGTTAGGGGGGAAGATCGTTGGTTTTTCAGATTCAACATCCACCAGCACCTCAAAGGGTGAAACGTTAAGAGACTCAATCAGGATAGTCAGTAATTACAGCGATCTGATTGTTATGCGGCATCCCCTGGAAGGGGCGGCAAGGCTCGCCAGTGAATGTGCCTCCGTGCCGATAATTAATGCTGGCGATGGCGCCAACCAGCATCCGACCCAGACGATGCTCGATCTCTATTCCATCAGGAAAACGCAGGGCACGCTTGACAATCTGAATCTTTTTCTGGTGGGTGATTTGAAGTACGGCCGAACGGTTCATTCGCTCCTTATGGCCATGTCGGAGTTCAATACCACATTTTATTTTATTGCTCCGGATGAACTGAAAATGCCTGAAGAGTACAAAATATACCTGGATAAAAAAGGATTGAAATATGTAGAAAGTAAAGATTTCAATGCTTACCTGAAGGAGGCGGACATTATATATATGACCAGGGTACAGCAGGAACGCTTTACCGACCCAATCGAATATGAACGTGTCAAAAATGTATATATTCTTCAACGCTCCATGCTGGAAGGAACCAGGAAAAACCTGAAAGTATTGCATCCACTTCCGAGGGTTAATGAGATCGCCCTTGATGTTGATGATGCGCCCCAGGCATACTATTTTCAACAGGCCCTGAACGGCGTGTACACGCGGCAGGCGATTATCACCTCTATTTTAGGTATTAAATAATCTATTCCCATGAAAGACAAGCAGCTTATCGTAACCGCTATTAAAGATGGCACCGTGATTGATCATATTACCTCCAACAGCCTGTTTAAGGTTATTTCAATTCTCGGACTTGACAAGCTAGACAAACTGATGACTTTCGGAAATAACCTCGATAGTAAAAAGCTTGGTAAAAAAGGTATTATCAAGTTATCGGAAGTGTTTTTTGATACTGGAGATATTAATAAAATTGCACTGGTAGCTCCCTCTGCAAAGCTTAATATTATAAAAAATTATGAAGTTGTAGAGAAAATGAAAGTCGAAATCCCTGATCTTGTGGAAGGGATCATCAAATGTGTCAATCCAAAGTGCATTACCAACAACGAGATGGTAAAAACAAAATTTACCGTTATCTCAAAGGAGAGTGTCAAGCTAAAGTGCCACTATTGTGAAAAGATCACTTCGAGCGAAAACCTGGATATGATATAGAAAAGAACGCCCGGCATAACCTACCGGGCGTTCTTTTATAGAGTTTCAGATCAGAAAATTCAATGCGGTCCACAAAGTGGTCACCTTACCCTGTCATAAGCTTTTACAAGCAGCTCATCTCTCCTGATACCTCTGAAAGCCAGTATTAACAAAACCAGCATTATGGGCGGGATAACAACCCTCCATTGGAAGATAAACTGATCACCCCCATAATTATGCATCACATACATTACATAATAAAACGCAACACCGATCAGTCCCAAATTAAAGAACATCAGAAACAGTGTCAACCTCATCTGCCTTGGCCTTTTCATATAAGAAAAGATGGTAAGGAAAGAGAGGACGGCTGATACGGTGATCATCACGGTTAGGGGCCACGTCGCAACGTCCATTCTCTCTCCCGACAGATCAGTAACGCCTGAATGTTTCAAAAAATAACCGCCGTCGCCGGCACCGATAAATGCCAGCGGACCGGTATACAGGAGTATCGCAAGGACAAACACAAAAAACAGGTAGATGGATTGCTTGCGCTGTAACATGCCTGAAAAAACAATTAATTAGGGTTTGCTGAGAAAGTCAGCAAACTATTTTATAATAATTCAATTTCTGTTCCGTATTTGTTCCGATGATTGGATTTTGATTCAGATATGGCTTTATAGGCAAGCATATCATTAAAGG
>CAYOVC010000248.1:0-1824 GCA_964407305.1 uncultured Bacteroidaceae bacterium
GAGCGAAATGTATAGCCCCAGCGGGGCGCAATGTCTGTAGAATCCGGAGGAGCGAAATGTATAGCCCCAGCGGGGCGCAATGTCTGTAGAATCCGGAGGAGCGACATGTATAGCCCCAGCGGGGCGCAATGTCTGTACAAAAATGCATTCAAATTGTATCAACCGAAGACGCATAAGCCAGAAGCAAATTAAATTAAATACCCATGAAAATAGTTACACTTACTTTAAATCCGGCCCTCGATAAAAGTACAAGGGTCGAGCAGTTGCAGCCAAAGAAAAAACTGCGTTGCGATAATCCGGTATACGAAGCCGGGGGCGGTGGCATCAATATCTCAAGGGCCATAAAAATATTGGGTGGTAATTCTCTTGCCATGTATGCAGCAGGCGGTCCGGCAGGAGAAACGATCCATGATCTTCTGGCCGAAGACGGGATAGAGCAGCAGTGGATTGAGGTCAGGAATCCTACACGGGTAAACTTTATGGTACTGGAGAAATCAACCAGCCATCAATATCGGTTTGGAATGCCGGGTAAAGCGTTGGAAGTTGAAGAACAGGATTCGATGATGAAGGCGATCCAAAACCTGCCCCGTGACGTGGAATACATAGTCGGAAGCGGCAGCCTTCCTCCCGGAGTATCTTCCGATTTTTATGGTAAAATAGTTCAAGTTGCAAAAGAGAGACACATCAAAAGTCTGATAGACACTTCCGGTGAGGCCCTGATCCACGCAGCAGATAAGGGACCTTTCATTATGAAACCCAACCTGGGTGAATTGAGTACCCTGGCAGGGAGAGATGAATTATCGGGATTGGAGCAGGAGGAGATTGCCCGGAAAATAATCCGCGAAGGCAAGGCAGAGATACTCGTTGTTTCAATGGGTGCCAGGGGGGCAATGGTAGTCACGAAAGATCGAATTGAGTATGTTATTCCGCCAACAGTAAAGCAGAAAAGCACAGTAGGAGCCGGAGATTCAATGGTAGCAGCAATCCTTTTATCTTTATCGAGGGGTGAGAAACTTCTCGATGCGGTAAAATGGGGTGTTGCAGCCGGAACCGCTGCCACCATAACCCCCGGCACCGAGCTATGTCGTAAAGATGATGTGGAACGAATATTCAGATGGTTAAACAACAATAGCAAAGCAGCAGAAAAATCCTGATGATATACCGTGTAAAACTCCTCCTTCAGAATCCGGCTTAAAGCCCTGTTTACACTATTCCTCAACTACAATAAAGATATCCTCGTTGGGCCTTTTCATGTAGTACTGTTCGCGGGCGTATTTTTCGAGCGCTTCGGTGCCGGTGGTAAGTTGCTGCAGCCGGACAGAGTCTCTTTTGATCTGTTCGATATAGTACTCCTTTTCCCGCTGCAGGTCATTCAGGTTTCGCGCCAGCCTGGTTCTTTCCATGAGGCTGTACTGACTGAAAAAGGTGAGCCAGATGATGAACCCTGCGATGGTAAGCAGGTACTTGTTCTTCAGCCAGGGCCATATTGTTTGCCAGAATTGTCTCATCTCCATGTTGAACGATTTTGCATTAAGGATGCCTATGAACAGGTTTTCGTCGGTGCCTCTTCATGTTGAAAACCCCAACCGGTATACCTCCTGTACACCATATTTCGTAAGAAACAGGTTTTCGTCGGTCCCTCTTCACGAATCAAGGTCCACCGGGTGAAATTAATAAATAATTGTGTGGGGACGGTTGCAAGTTTTTAACAACCTTCTCAACCGAAGAGCTGAAAAAGAGTGTTGTGACAGCGATTTCTTATCACCACCTTTCCCTTCAGTTTACCTCCGTTTACCACCTCCTTTCTGCGATTAATGGAAGATT
>CAYOVC010000248.1:1924-4759 GCA_964407305.1 uncultured Bacteroidaceae bacterium
AAACATCACCTTCAGGGCTTCGCTGAAGAGTCCGGAAAACAACCTCCTGCCAAATGTATCAAGGACGGATATGTGACCCTCCGCGATACGATCTATATCGACACTTCGGTTATTCAGAGAACCTACAATATGGAATCGGTCGCCCCGCCCAACCCGGCGTTCAGCCATACAGGCGAAATGGTTACCGGGCAACCGGTGCTGTTCGATGCAACAGCATCCGGCGGTGCATATGATGAGGAGCTGGTATATGCCTGGGATTTTGGCGATGGCAAAAGAGGACAGTCGGTCAGGATACCGCATATTTTTATCGCGCCTGGCAATTATGATGTAACACTCACTGTTTCGGGGAGATACGGGGCTACACGGGAGGTGACCCAGGCTGTGACCATCACCGCGGAGCAGGTCGCTACCCAGTTCACGGGCTCGGTGATAGGATCTGTGACCGGCATGGATGGACCGGACCTGAAAGATGCAGTGATCACGCTGGTGGGAGAGGAACGGGATGTGCTCACGGACCAGCACGGCATGGCAGTTATGCAAGATCTGCCGATGGGTATCCCACTCCATTTCCGCATCACGAAAGCAGGTTATGTTACCCAGGTGGTGCAACTAACGATACCGGAGACCACGGGTGAAGCGCTCTTCTTTGCCGCTCTCAAGAAGCGCGTGCCTGCGGTGACCTTCAGCAACGTTGAGTTCGGGGGAACGAAAACAGGTGTGGACGGGGCAGCTTTTACCAGGCGGGAGATCCGTTTCGTCCGGAAAGTGTAAGGCTCATCTCCCCGTCCGGTAAAATCCTCGGAAAGGAGAACCTCTATACCCCTGGCGCAAGGATCGTCTTTCCCATGACCAAAGATTCCATTTACTATGCAGAGGTGGAGCGCCGCGGCGCATCGTTCGGCTATGTACTGGTAACGGAAGAACAGGCCTCCACAAAGATAGCGTATGGTGACACCCTGAATGAAAAACTCATCTACAAAGGTGACAAGGATATGTATCATTTTGATGGAGTGGCTGGAGATGTGGTTTCAATCAGGGGGTTTCAGCCCGATTACCAGCTAACAGATGGCTGGTTCAGCCTGTGGAACAAAGCAGGAAATCTCCGCCAGTAGCGGCATGTATGACCCAGTGGGGCGCCGTGTCTGAAGAACGGTCCATATGAAACCCCGGTCCCGACAGGATTGTGAATAGCATAAGAAATGCTTATCTTTAAACATGTTTTCAAGCATTACAGACAGGTCGCGCAGTAGAATGATTCACATCATCCTGCTTTTAACGCTCTGCACGTCGCTCCTCCCACAAAGTCACCTGCCGGAGTCGATCAGTTCAGACACGCTGCTGGGTCTGTCAGGCTCACCTTATCATACTGCTGAAAGATTGGTCATTGAGCAGGGTGTGACGCTGTCGGTTGCTGCAGGCGTCACGCTTTATATATCAGATGGTGCCACCATCACCAACAACGGCAGGTTCGTGATCGGGGGGACAGCATCCGCTCCTGTCCTGTTTACCACGACAGACGACACATTCCGGTGGCGCTATATTTACAACAAAGGTTCATTGATTGCCCGAAACCTGCAGGTAAAAAATGCCATACGGTTTATCAACAGCTACGGCGATACGGTCATCATCGACCGGTGCAGGGTTACCGACACCTACGGCAGCATTGGTGATGATTGCATCGGGGTGCATGATGCGAAAAAAGTGCTGATCCGCAATTCGGAGCTGACAGGCAATCCTGCAGCCGGTAAAACCGATGCGATTGACCTCGACGGGATCTCAGACGATACAATATCGGGAAATACCATTACCGGGTTTTCAGATGACGGAATAGACATAGGTACCGGAAGCCACAGAATTGTCATCGCAGACAATGTGATCAGCCATTGCGAAATGGCCATCAGTGTCGGGGAAAGCTCAACAGTTCAGGTGACCGGCAACCTGCTCATCCATTCACTGGCCGGTATTCAGAGCCACAAAGGCTCGGTTGTAACAGCCATGCATAACACCCTGTTCGGGAACACGCAGGGACTAAGGGCGTATCATGCGTCACATGAAGAGACCTCGGGCGGCACCATCCACATTTCCAATTCCATTATTGCTGCAACAAAAAACGATGTCGTTGCTCTGAAGGACAATTCCGAGGTTGAACTGGCATATTGTCTGACCGACTCCCTGCTCATGCCCGGAACCGGAAACATCATGGCAGATCCCGGGTTCGTTAGCAGTGACCTTAATAATTTTCACCTTACCGCGGGATCGCCTGCCATCGATGCCGGGGATCCCGACAGGAACGGTAATGGCACAGATTACCGGTCGGATCCGGCCGACCGGGATCCTGACGGTACACGTCCCGATCTCGGTTGCTTCCCGTTTTACCAGTCAGCCGTAAAGATCGTGGAGGTATCCTCCTCCAACCTCTCCCTCCTGCAGGATGAAGCGGGCAATTACGGTGACTGGATTTTACTTTATAATTTTTCTGAACAACCCTTTAACCTGAAGGGATATACGCTGTCCGACAATCCGGAAAAACCGGCAAAGCACCGCTTTAATTCCGACCTGGTTATTTCGCCGGGCGATTCGCTACGGCTATGGGCAGACGGCCAGCCATCAACCGGAGAGCTACACCTCCCCTTTAAGTTGAGTGGTGAGGGTGAGTTCCTCCTGCTTACCGATCCATCGGGGAACGCGGCTGACCAAATGGCGATCCCCCGAATCCCAATTAATTATTTTTACCGGCGAAAAGCAGCAACCGGGGAGTGGGAGTATTGCAGTATAACAGCAGAAAAAGATACCCTCAGCTTTTCAGCCCTTGCAGGAAAGCCATTGTTCAGTGCC
>CAYOVC010000249.1:0-4731 GCA_964407305.1 uncultured Bacteroidaceae bacterium
TATCTACGCCAGGGATTACAAAATTGCCAACGATGTAGATATTCTTCTCAGGAATTTTCGGTTGCTGGGAAAGGAACTTCACTGAAAGAGATGCCAAATTTCTTAACAAGATTGCACGATTATTAAGTGTCGCCGGATAGGGTTAATACTGCTATAGATGGGGTAAAAACCTCCGTTCGTAAAAAAGAGAAGCATTTTAAATGCCACTCCCATAGTTTAAGAATTTTCTTTTTAAGATATTTGTTACATTTGTTAAGAAAATAGCCGGAGGCTACAATGAACAGATGTTCGGCACACCGGTTAGAAGTTCCTGAATTTTTAAATGAACGGTAATGAAGCAAAGTTTTCTGTTTACGGTCCTCTTTATTTTTCTTTCACTGACAGCCGTGGGTCAAACCGTTGATCTCAAGGAAACCTTCCTGGAAGCTGAATCTTATTTTCTTTTTGAAGAGTATAATGAGGCCCTGCCGCTCTATCTCCGGATCCACAGGGCCGATCCTGAAAACGATAATATCAATTACAAAATTGGTGTCTGCCTGCTGAACGATCCCTACCAAAAGGACCGTTCCATCCGCTATCTCAAAGAGGCATCAAAAAATATCAACCCCAAATACAAAATCAACAATTTCAAAGAGCGTGGGGCTCCACAGGAAGTAATCTTTTACCTGGGGAACGCATACCTGGTCAACGACAGCATCGACAAGGCCCGGGAAAATTATCTTTATTTCCGGGAGATCCTCAATGAAAAGATTTATGACGTTGAGCTTGTAGAGGAGCAGATCAGAATATGTGACAGGGCCCAGTATTTGAAGAGTATACCTGTTGACTTCGATATCAGAAACCTTGGAGAGGTCATTAACACACGCTTTTCAGACATCAATCCCATTATATCGGGGAACGGTGAAAGATTGGTATACGTTTCGCAAATGCAGTTTTACGATGCTACGTTCTTTACCGAAAAGGTCGACGGAGAGTGGCAGCCACCACGCAACATCATCCCTGAACTGGGAGTTGACGGAGATGTTTACCCGACAGCCCTCTCATGGGATGGAAATACCATGATCATATACCGGAATGATGATTTTATCGGAAACCTCTACAGAAGCCGTTATGTGGATGGCAGGTGGACCGCCATGGAAAAGCTGGGCGACAATATCAATACCAAGTACTGGGAATCACACGGCGCACTCTCAAAAGATGGAAACAGGCTCTATTTCACCAGCAACAGGAAGGAGGGATACGGCGGACTTGATATCTACAGATCTGAAAAAAATCCAAATGGTAGCTGGGGACCACCGGTTAACCTTGGTCCAACAATCAACAGCCGGTACAATGAAGAGACTCCCATTATAACAGAAAATGGAAAGATACTCTATTTCAGCAGTTATGGTCATTATAACATGGGAGGGTATGATGTTTTCTATTCAATGGTAGACGAAAACGGTGAATGGGGTGAGCCCATCAACCTCGGATATCCCATCAATACCACCGATGATGACCTGTTTTATCAACCCGTTAATAACGGCGACAATGCCTACCTGGCAAAATTCCGGGAAGGTGGATTTGGCAGGCATGACATCTATTACCTGGATGTATATTCTGAAAACAACCCCCGGGTTTATATCATCACCGGTGAGCTGGCCTCCGACCGCGGCGACATCAGTGAAAGCGACAGCCTGATGATCTACCTGATCGACCGGACCACCCATGACACCATGCGCATTGGTCAACCCGATTATGCAACACAGACATTTGAGTTAAAGGCACCAAAAGGAGATTATGACCTTCTGATGCAAAGTATGACCTTCAATGACCTGTTAAAACAGATCAGGATTGATGATCTCACTGACAAATCCGGCATACGGATCGACGAAGGACTGAGCCTGGAGACAAAACATTATCAGCCCTTGCTGCTAACGGGAGACCTCAGCAGAATCGAAATTAAAGATACCGTTTTCTTTGCCCAACCTGGTAAGAAACTGAGAATCAGAATGAACCTTGAAAGAGGTTCAACACTAACAGCCAGTCATACAATCGATAGTGTCACGATCGCAACCGATACATTCGAAATCAACCGAAGAAGGTTTGTCTATGAGATCATCCCGGAAAAGGGAACCAATATAGTTGACCTTGAGATGACAGAGGAGAACGGTGACAGGAGTACAAAGCAATTGCTGATATACACAGAAGAGGAGGACGAAGAACAAGCAGATATTGGTATTACAGACGAACGGATTGATGGTGATGAAGAAAAGCCGTTGACAGAAGAGGGTGTTGAAGAGGCAGATGAGAAGATGTTGATGCTGAAAAATGAGATTGATCGACTGGCCAACCATGCTGAGGGTGATCTGAAAGAACTGCTTCAAAGCATTGATCCGGCAGCCCAAAACATCCAGGACATAGATGATCTCTTCAGATACCTTGAGGAACGATATGAGGACCGCAACAAGATTGAGGAACTGAGGGCCATCCATAAAGCTGATTATGATGCCGGGAAATTGCTCGAATTAATGAGAAGTAACAGCGAAAGGGAGCTGCGGGATTACCTGGAAAAACTTGACCTGGAAAAAGAGGGTATCACCACTGTAGCAGAACTTTTGAGTCACCTGAGAGATGTTGCCGAAGTGAATGGATTCAATGAAAATGACCTGAACAGGACATTCAAACGGATCAACGGTACACTGACAGATACAGACAGGACACTTGATGAACTCATCTCCTATGCTGAAGGTGACCTGTACGAATACCTGCGCAACTTCGATCTTCAGGATCATGATATCCAATCACCCGCGGCGCTATTGGATCACCTTGTCGACCAGGTGGGACAGGAGTTTGAGCCTGAGTTGCTGATATCCGTGCTCTCCGATCTTGTATCCGGAAAGCCGGTTGAGAATTTTGTCGGATACCTCATGACAAATGCTCCGAAAGAATTGCGCGATCTGCTGCGGGGACTGGACCTTGAAAAAGAGGGTATTGAAACGATTGAGGATCTTATCGCTTACCTGTTAAGGAACGCCGGACAGCTTGGACTTACAACAGAAGAACTCCAGCGTCTGCTGATCAGCCTGATGGCAGACTACGCAATAGCACCTATCCTGGAAACTGACCCGATACTGACGAAAAGAGGCTTTTCTGTAGGAATGAAAATTACCGGGGGACTGCTTTTTGCCGGTATACTGATCCTTCTTATTCTATGGCTGAGAAAAAGAAGAAAAAAGAAGGAAAAAGATTAGCAACGGGACCGGATGAAATGATTTAGTTTATAATTCAGGAAAAGAAATTCCTTTGTACTTATAATTAAATTATTAAATTTGTGATAATCACACTAAACTGCCCGGTAATGAAAAGAGTATACACTTTGTTCTCGTTTCTTCTAATTGTTACTTTTCTGAATGGTCAATACGATCCAAAGGAGAATTTTTATGATGCAGAATTTTTCTTTGCTGAAGAGGACTATACCGATGCGCTCTATGCCTTTCAAAAGGTATATGATGCCGGTTACGAAGACAATGCCAATATCAACTACAGGATTGGGGCCTGCCTCCTCCAGATAGAGGGTAAAAAAACTCAAGCAATCCCATACCTTGAGGCAGCTACCGGGAGCATCACGGAAAAATACAGGGAAGGCAGGTTTCGGGAAACCAGCGCACCTGTAGACGTCTATCTCCTGCTTGGTAATGCCTACCGGATCAACAAGCAGTTTGATGAAGCAGAAAAAAATTACCGGAAGTTCCTGGAATACCAAACTGAAGGAACCAGCCCCTATCTCTATGCAAATTTGCAGATCGAAGCATGTGAAAATGCGCGCAATGCCCTTCAGGATAAAGAAAAATACAGTGTCGGCAACTTGGGTCAGATCAACATGATCAGGGCACCGGTTTACAATCCGGTTGTATCGGGCGACCTTCATACTTTTTCCTTTATGGGAAGCCAGAAATTCTACAATGGCGTTTATGTCTCGAGGAAACAAGAGGGTAAATGGCAGAAACCATACAACATCACCCCCTCTATCCAATCAGACGGAAACCAGACGGTACTGGCGCTTTCGCACGATGGAAACAAAATGCTGCTTTCGTGGGCCGACCAGTTTGAGAGTGATATCTGGCTTGCTGAATACAGAAACGGAAGATGGTACCGCTCTGAACCACTTCCAAAGCCCATTAATACGAGGTTTTACGAATCACATGCCTGTTTCACTCCCGACGGAAATACGATCTATTTTTCCAGTAACAGGCGGGAAACCGTTGGTGAAATGGATATCTTCAAATGCACAAAAAATGAAGACGGAACATGGGGCGAATTGGAACTGCTGGGTGCAAATGTCAACACCCCGCTCAATGAGGAATATCCCTTTGTAAGTCCGGATGGCAAGAGGCTGTACTTCAGCTCACAGGGACACCCGGGAGTTGGAGGATTCGATATCTTCTACTGCAACATCAACGACGACGGCACCTTTGGAGAGCCTATCAACCTTGACTATCCCCTGAATACAATGGATGATGATTTTGCATTTATCCCGAACGCAGTAGATCTCGAAAACTACCTCGCCATGTATTCGCATGGAGAGAAGGACCAGGTGGATATATTCATGTTTGAGTGGATACCGGAATCGGCACAGCCCGTAATCGTTGCATTTGAACAGGTGATGATGGAAGATGAAGAGGTGGCAGAAATAATTGATGAGATAACCGATGAAACAGAGGAGACCGTAACGGAGGTGGCAGAAGAGGT
>CAYOVC010000250.1:0-4730 GCA_964407305.1 uncultured Bacteroidaceae bacterium
CGTCACAAAAGGATTTCCCGTTCAAAATCGGAGTACATGGAGGAATTGAATCAACCGGGATGGTACAATTGATGTGACTGATATTTTCATTTTCGTATAACTGTCCGTCAATATTTCGCCAGCCAGTACTTTTCACCCTGTAACAATACTCCTGACCATTTCTCAGTCCCCTATCGGTAAAAACAGGTTCTGTAGTAAAACCAATTGAATCGAACTGATCTGTATCTTCATTCAGACGGAAGATTGTGTAGTCGTAATTGATCCAGGGTACATTTTTTATTATTCTTAATTCGATTTGATTGTCGGTACCGGTAAGTTGCGGATAGAAAGAAGAGGCCAATTCCAGCTGGTCGGGATCAGTAATGGGAAACCTGTTGCCTGGGGCGTCATTATATAATTCTATGGTGTAAGAATATGGAAAAATATCGGTGTTTACATTATTGTCAGTAAATACAGTATCAGAAATATCCGCTGTAAATTTTGAATATACAGCTTGCTCATTCATACCAAAAAGACCGGAGTACCGTGTAATAATGTATTCATAGGGCCCTGTTGCAGGAATGGTGTCCAGGTCACGTGGAGTCGCCCAACGCAGCTCAATTTCACCTGCCGGACCATGCTTTGATACACTGGTTTGCAAAAGTGCAGGGACCCCGGCAATAAGTTGTGAACATGATTCTTCACTGGGCAGACTTAAAGCGCCGTCGGGATAAACCGATGTAACGATGTAACAATACTCTGCTCCCTGGTCAAGTCCTGTACCTTTATTGTCATCTGTATAAATCGTATCATTTCTGCCAGTCAGTAAAGCGATGGGTTCATATCCCGTATAAGCGGGAACCCCGGTAACACAGGAATCAGGTGTATAACCAGATGCCCCTTTTCTTCTGTAAAGGCTGTAACCAGTTACATTGGGACAGGGATCAGGCCTCCATCTGACTGATATGCTGTTTGATGCCGGAACCAGGACAGGAGCTTCGGGAGCTGGTCCGATTACCCTGATATTGACATTCATTATATCGACAAGACGGGTTTCCTGGTTATTGTCTTCTGCCTTAATTATAACATTATAAAACTGCTGTCGGACGTGACTGCAATTGGTCTGCCACAGAAAATCAGCTTCACTATGTCCCAGCCTTGTTTCAACCCTGTCGATGCTGAAGATTGCGGGCTGCTGATCAACGACAAAAGGTCCACCGGTTGCAGATAATTCTATAGAGTCATTATCTATGTCATTGGCTACAATCCTGAAGGCAATGTCTGTACCGGCTTCCACACAATAGTGTTGGATCGTGTCAATTACAGGGGGATTATTGTCTGTTTCATACACCTCTATTTGCATATCCCTAACAATATTACCGATTTTGACACCGCTTCTCCACTCCTCAATGTCTATGGCAATATTATAGATACCAGTAAATTTCGGATTTTTCCAATTCAGATCACCGGTAACCGGATCAATAAAAAGTGTGTCAGTGGCGTCAGGAAACTCATAGTTGGCAATCGGTTTTCCATCCGCCTCCGTACATACAGTGAGCTTGTATGATATGCTGTCACCATCCGGGTCGTATGCGGCGGGATTATGAATGAACAATTGATTGAGTGCAGCCCTGTCGATAGGAGGATTGAGCAAAACAGGGGTAGAGTTCATTCCAATTGCAGGATTAATTGAAATAGTGGTTTTAATAGAGAAAACCACATTAACTGAATTTGGTATATTCACTACGCCAAGGTTCCTGTTAGGGTCCTGTACAACAATCTCGTAAGTTCCCGGACCAGGGAATGTGTGCTGTGTAATGTATAGGTTTTTCTGGTAGAAATTGGGAAGCCGGGTGATGCTAACCCTTGGAGCAAAAGATACCGTATTGTCTCCCCAGTTGACCTCCAGGGATGATCTGTCAGCCTGACTCAGGGTATAGGTAAATGTTGTTATAAGAATTTCGTATGTGTAATCATCAAGTTGTTTGAGTGTGATCTCCCCGGCCCGGTTGTGTGTTGCAGAAACCGGTATTTCCATGATAAGGAACGCTAATAAAAAGTATATGGGGAGTAGTCTCTTCATTTTTTCACCACAGCATCACTGCTTCTTCATGTTTATAGTAATCAAATCTTATGCCTTTTTCCACCCCTTTTGCAGAATAGATCAGCAGGTTCGTCTGATCTGCGAAAATATCTGTTAGAATTGCATTGTAAATGTACAAACTTTTAGGTTCTTTGTTTAAATCAGTGTGCATTTCCATTGTCATAGACAGATCGTTGAAATATATTGTATCAATCGAAAACTTTAGTTGGTTACAATGACGCTCCTCACGGATCCGAAACGAGTCATGAAAATAACCCAGAAACCACTCTCCGCTGTGGTTTTCATGTTTTTTCAGTTGTATACCCTTTCCGTGATAATGATAGTATGCAGTTTCCCAGTCATCAACAAATGTATTTACCGTGACCTTCATTAGCTTTCCATCAATGGCAATATTAACAACAGACACATGCACCGGGTGTGCCAATGAACATGTCATCGTAAATGATATCATCGGAAGGAAAATGAGTCGCTTTAACATGGTACAAATTTACATTAAACTTATGATAAAGAAAATGAGGCGGCAAGGTTTCGGTTCATCCTGGAAACATACCTTCTCATGAAGCTAACCTGAGCATAATAGCACTCCCTGGATCTCAACACTGAAAAAGTTCGCCTGGTGGCCGGGTGAGCGCCAGAATAAATTTTACTTAATGAATAGTTGCAGAACAATTACTTTTCTTGATAACTTGCAGGTATTATGGGGCTCAACTGGGAAAAATATATAAGCGCATATAAAAGCTTTCTGAAACTTGAAAAAGGGTTGTCGGAAAATTCAATAAAAGCATATGAAAGCGATCTCCGAAAGCTTACCGTCTTTCTTGAAGAGACGGGCTTTGAAGATGGGTTGGAAACGGTTGATAGTAATTTACTCCACGATTTTGTCAGGTGGGTAAATGATTCAGGGTTGAATGAAAGGAGCCAGTCCAGGATTATCTCAGGAATAAGGTCTTTTTTCAATTTCATGGTAACAGATGAGAGGCTTTTAACTGATCCCGCCTTGCTGCTGGAAAGTCCAAGAACAGGCAGGAAGTTACCCGTTGTATTATCAGTTGAAGAGATTGATCTGCTTTTTTCGAAGATCGATTTGAGCAAGCCGGAAGGCAGGAGAAATAGAGCGATGCTTGAGGTGTTATACAGTTGTGGATTAAGGGTAAGTGAACTTATACATCTAAAAATCACGGATCTTTTCAGGGACCAGGGGTTCATGAGAATTATCGGTAAGGGTGATAAGGAACGGTTAATACCGATAAGTAATACAGCTTTGGAACAGATTGATCATTACATGCCTGATAGAAATTCAATGTTGCATATCGACAGGGAGTATACAGATATACTTTTTCTTAACAGGAGGGGAAAGATGCTGACAAGGGTAATGGTGTTTACGATCATCAAACAACTTACTGAAAAATCCGGTTTGAAGAAGCAGATAAGCCCCCACACCTTCAGGCACTCATTTGCCACCCATCTCGTTAACGGTGGAGCAGATCTAAGGGCTGTGCAGGAAATGCTCGGACATGAGTCTATCGTAACTACCGAAATATATACCCAACTCGACCGAGAATACCTGAGAGAGGCCATCATCAGCCATCATCCCAGGTCTGGGAGATAAACCATTGAACAATTTATTATCGTTTGTTGCGTTCCTGAACCATGTTCTAATTTGCAAGATTGGGAAATAATCTAATTGATGGTGCTTTCTGTCACGAAAGAAACGATTATTTAACTTTATTTAGAATTGTTTTATCGTTCTTTTCATTAAATTTGTACTTTCAAAAAAATTCCCATAGTTAACTAGTTCATTATTAACACTTAAAATATATAAGGATGTCAAAAGTCAAACGTGTTTATACCTTTGGAGACAAGAAAGCTGAAGGAAAAGCTGACATGAAGAATTTACTCGGAGGTAAAGGTGCCAATCTTTGTGAAATGAATCTTATCGGGGTCCCGGTGCCTCCCGGTTTTACGATTACAACCGATGTTTGTACCGAATACAATACGATCGGACAGGATGAAGTGGTAAAACTGCTAAAAGAGGAGGTTGAAGCTGCTGTTATGAATGTTGAAAAGATTATGGGGACCAAATTCGGTAGCAATGAAAACCCCTGTCTTATGTCTGTTCGCTCAGGAGCCCGGGTCTCTATGCCTGGAATGATGGATACAGTGCTTAACCTGGGCATGAATGAAGATGCTGTTAAGGGACTGATTGCCAAAACAGGAAACGAGAAATTTGCATGGGATAGTTACAGGAGGTTTGTGCAAATGTACGGTGATGTTGTTCTGGGAATGAAACCTGAGAGCAAGGAGGATATTGATCCTTTTGAAGAGATTCTTGAAGAGATGAAGGAAGCAAAAGGAGTACATAATGATAATGAACTGGATATTGATGATTTAAAGGAGCTTGTAACAAAGTTCAAATCAGCAGTTAAAGCAAAAACCGGTCACGATTTTCCGGTTGATCCATGGGATCAGCTCTGGGGCGCTGTCATGGCGGTATTTGACAGTTGGAATACACCAAGGGCGAAGTATTATCGCCAGATGCATCAAATTCCTGAGGAGTGGGGAACCGCGGTAAACGTTCAGGCAATGGTATTCGGTAATATGGGTAGTAATTCTGGAACGGGGGTTGCATTTACAAGAGACGCCGCCA
>CAYOVC010000251.1:0-4727 GCA_964407305.1 uncultured Bacteroidaceae bacterium
AATATCATTCCTGCTTCATTTTTTTATAAAATCAGACCTTGTCATAAGTCTGTAATTCTCTAAAGGTATTTCATATTTAAGTGGGGAATTGTTCTTATATCTTTCAATCTCATCCAACATTGCAAGTGTCATCTTCTCCCTTGCAGCCGCACCTGCCATATGAGGCATCAGTATAACATTATCCATTTTCCTGAAAGGACTGTCCAAAGGTAATGGCTCTTTTTCATAAACGTCCAATACAGCTTGTATCCTACCACCGCCAAGCTCATTTTCCAGGTCTTTTTCATTAAATACTGCTCCCCTTGCAGTATTGATCAACACAGAACCATCCTTTATAAGCTTAAGCTTGTCAGCATCAAGCATATGATAGGTATCAGGAGTCAGAGATGCATGAACCGAAACGACAATGCCCCATTCAAGCACTTCATCAAGGGTACCGAATGTTAAATTGGTATAATCGGAAAGAGATTCTTTTTTTATATACGGATCATATAGCTTTATTGCTATATTAAACGGCTTCAATAGTTCAAGCAGATATCTGCCAACAGTTCCAAGACCTATGAGGCCTATCTTTTCCTCCAACAGGCTTTTGACCTCAGTTTTTCTCCTCTTCCAAAGTACTCCATTCTTCATGTCTCCCGAATGCTGCGGAATGAGCCTGAGTGAAGCAAGCATGTATGCAAGTACTCCTTCTGCCACATATCTTGCCATTACGCTGTTTGAACTACATACCTTTATGCCCTTTGCATAAACATTCTCAGTTACAAGCTGAGCTATGCTTCCTGCACAATGGGCAATCATTTTAAGATGTGGAGCATTCTCAAGCACTTCGTCCGTAAATTGAGGGCTCCCCCAATGTGTAACACACACATCAATATCTCCAATGCTTTTTATCAAGCCTTCTTCAGTCATTGGTTTCTCAGTATCGTTAATCCTTACATTCCCCATCTTCCTGAATAAATCTATTACCTTTTCAGGAAAGAATACATCCCTGTTGCTGCCTTCTTGCATGGTTATTAAAATATTCATAAATATCTCCTATACCCTGTAGATTTATTTGTGGCTTTTTGTAATTTATTTACCACATCTATACTCTATCTCAAGGTTCTTCTTTTTTCAAAGTCCATTTTTCCTCATCAGTATACATTCGTGATACACTCATCTGAACGGCTCTGCTAATAAGGTCAAGAGTTCTGGGCACATATCCTCGCTGTAAATCATTTCACTCAATGTAAAGGAAAATCCTGAGTCATTGTTTCCCTTTCTCCCAAGTATGTGCTTCCAGTTTTTATATACGTGCCAGTTTGCAACTCCATTCTGACCCTTTTTGTTTGCATTGATACCCTTCGCTTTCAGAGCTTCAGCTATTTCAGCAGCTTTTTCGCTGTTTTTCACTGCAAACATAATGCAAAGACCCGAATAACCGTCTTTATCAGTGAGTTCACTGTTGTTGTGTAGATTAAAAACTCCATAATAGCTTCGTGTTTTTTGTTTCTTACAGGTCAGTGATGTTGCAAATCTGATTTATTTTTTTGATTATGAAGTAATCAACTATTCGTCGGTAGCAAACATGCCCGGTGCCGTCCCAAGGACATCCACATATTCCCGCTGAAAGAATTTCAGACTGAATCTCTAACCTGAAATGAAACTGTGAGTTCATTCCAGGTCAAGAAGCCTACGGGCATTGCAGTAAAGAATGTTCCTTCTGTCCTTATCAGTTATGTCCGCAGCAAGAACTGCTCCAATATAGTAATGAAATCCAAACCAGGGTATGTCGGTTCCGAAAAACACCTTTTCTGATCCTGCCTCGTTTACAAATTTTTCTAGTACGCCCGACCTTTCATCCAGCACTGCACACAAATCAAGGAAAACATTGTTAAAATCATTTGCAAGTTCTACCGCACTGTCCCAGTCATCATGCAGGGAATGCCCCATTATTAACCTGACCCTTGAATACTTTTCCGCTATTCTTCTGACAATCTGTCCATTGCAGTTGCCTGAAGCTGCCCAAGTGTGTATCAGCACCAGTAATTCCTTTTCATTTGCAAATTCCCAGATGTGCGCATATGTGGGATGGTCGTATGGCATGTCATGGAAATCACCGTGAAGCTTTATCCCCACATATATACCGTCCAGCTTGTCATATGAATCCAGTTCCCTTTTCACTATTTCGGGATACAGAGGGTTTATTGTACAGTATGCCTTGAGCCTGTCCGGATACTGTCTTACTGCCTGTACAGCAGGCTCATTCATCACCTCCGGAGAAGCAAGGCCGGAATGGTGAGAGAAGACAACCAGTTGTACACCTGCCATGTCCATCCTGTCTATCATCTGGTCAGGCTCTGCGTAAGGAAAATATATGCCGCTCCAGTTACCCATGTGGCCATGTATGTCAATTACCGGACAGTCATCAGATTTTCCATCCCGTATAAACTTTTCCGAAAGTTCGGACCATTTCTTCATAGTATCACCCCATCAATAATTCTTTGCATATTATTGTATGCTATGTCTTCTTTAGCCTGACGGTCAATATCCTCATGCATAAGCGAAAGCATTGCTGATAATGGTTCGCGTACGGGAAATCCGCTTCCGTGTAACAGTCTCCTTGAACCGTATTTTTTAACAACTGATTTTATAATTCCGTCCTGGCAGGAAATAAAACTTGTCTCAACATATACGTTTTCATATCCTTCCAGCAGAGGAAGATGAAGCCTGTCCTGCCCCCATGCACCAGTGTCACATATTATGAGGGTAAGTTGTGGGTAATCCTTCATGATGCCATATATCATTTCATAGTCCCTTATCCTGTTCTCAATTGAAACCATAACAGGGATATGCCTCTGCGAAACCTCATCCATCAGGCTTCCAAATGACTGCCTGTTCATCAGGAAGTTGTGATGATCTCCAGGAAATACTCTAAGTGCATATATGCCTTCACTTTTCATCCCGCAGAAAAGCTCATTGGATGAAGGAATTTCTTGGGTTTGAGGAGGCAGCAATACCCAGCATCCATAAAGCCTGTCATTATCTGCAACCAATCTGCCCAAAATCCTGTTACCTTCAGGTACTGAATATATTTTTTGAGATACATGCCATACAAGCGCTTTTTCTATGCCGTAGACGTCCATGACACTTATAATTTCATCAGCGCTCAGTGCCGGTTTGTATGTTTTCCTCTTGGTCTCTCTTCCCAGGAACATACTGGCATCAAAAAACTTCAAATCCATTAATTTCATCTCCCTGCTACCCTGTAATTTCCCTCCTGTTCAAAGAACAGCCTTGTCTTTTTAAAGTTTTTCCAGCGCATCTTTGCACTTTGCGGCCATTTTCTCTATTTCCTCTCCAGTCCATTCCGGATTGGTATTCAATAGATAGGTCCTTTTCAGGTAATCAAGCGTCTGCGGACACATATCCTTGCTGTAGTTCATGTTACGCCCCTGGTTTTCTTTCATTTTGAAGGGGTCAAGGCTTTCATGATGTCCACCTCTCTTTTCAAGGATGGGCGTCCAGTTCTCATATACATGTTTATCGCTGTCTATTGGGATAAAACCTGTCAAACCTTCCGTACCAGCAAATTTTCTGGCTTTTTCCTCGCTTGCAAACCTGAATGGTATGTGGATTCCACAGTCTCCCTCAATATCATTGGACCTTGCGAATTCCACATTCTTCTCACCCTCAAGGATTTCCATCAACATTTTCTTGTTTTTTCTCAAGTCATACAGTATTCCATCTATTCTTCCAAGCTGTACGCGCAAAACTGCAGCAAGTATCTCACTTATCCTGAACTGTGTTCCAATGAACACCGGATTCCTGAGGTCACTTGCATATTTTCTGAATGCGATACCGCCGTCATGGTAAATGAGCGCACGTTCGTAAACATCCCTGTCATCTGTAGTCAACCCCCCGCCTTCACCGGCAGAAATAATCTTGTAGAAATTGAAACTGAAAGCTCCCACATCTCCTATTGAACCCAGTCTTTTATCTTTGTAACTGCCGCCGTCAGCCTGGCATGAATCTTCAACCACTTTCAGGTTATGCTTTTTTGCAATTCTCATAATTTTGTCCATGTCACAGGGGAATCCCACCAGATGAACAGGCATTACCGCTTTTGTATGCCTGCTTATCTTGCTTTCCATATCATCCGGATCCATGGTAAGACTGTCATCCACTTCACATATTACCGGTATGGCTCCTACAGCAAGCACTGCCAGTGCAGAAGCCATGAATGTATACCCGGGAACTATCACTTCATCACCAGGTCCTATCCCAAGACCCACCAGGGCACATATCAGTGCACCCGTTCCACCGCTGACAAGAAGTGAATACCTGGTACCAACTTTCTCTGCCCATTCCCTTTCAAAGTTGTTGGCTTCCTGAAGCTTGCTTGTTGACCTGAATATGTCCCCACTCTCAATAAGCTTTTGGATTTCACTGATTTCTTCTTTACCAATTCTGTACATATATATGCCTCCCTAGTTTATTATCACACATATAACATATAACACTTTTATTAATATTAAAATGTATAATTCAACAAATTACATGTAATAAATTAATATTAAAATGGAATTCGATTTATACATCAATAACTGTTCCCCGCCAGGAGAAGTTTCCCCAACTTGCCGCTTAACGTTTCCCCAACTTGACAGAAAATGATACCAGCAGTCAGCATGGGGAATTTCCGCAGGTTTACCTGCGGAAATTCCGGCTATCGGCAAACAAGAATA
>CAYOVC010000252.1:0-4726 GCA_964407305.1 uncultured Bacteroidaceae bacterium
GAAAAATCGTACCCTGGTCCTTTACGATAATGGTTTCGTCGCTCATGGCGGGGACATAAGCACCGCCTGCAGTGCATGAGCCCATGACGATGGCGATCTGGGGAATACCGGCGGCTGAAAGGCGTGCCTGGTTATAGAAAATGCGGCCGAAATCGTCTTTGTCGGGGAACACCTCGGCCTGGTTGGGCAGGAATACGCCCCCGGAGTCGACCAGGTAGACAGATGGGAGGTGGTTTTTGAGCGCAATTTCCTGGGCGCGCAGGTGTTTTTTGATGGTCTCCTTCACGTAGGTACCTCCCTTCACTGTTGCATCATTAGCAATGATAACCGTCTCCTTGCCGTGGATCACTCCTATTCCCGTAACGAGCCCTGCGGAGGGGAACTGGTTATCGTACTGATTGTATGCAGCCAGCGGGGAGAGTTCGAGGAAGGGGGTGTTGGGGTCGAGCAGCAGGTTGATGCGGTCCCTGACCAGCAGTTTTCCGCGTGCTGTATGTTTTTTACGGGCATCGGACGACCCTCCGGAAGTTGCTTCAGAAAGTACTGATCGATAGTTGTTGAGGAGGGAGGTATGGTGATTGATTCTCTCTTTGAACTCATCGCTCCTGGTTTCTGTTTGTGACTTGATCGTATACAATTTTTTCTGCTTTTGTTAACCCATTAACATCTTTTTTGCCAATTTTGTTTAAAAGATAAGGAAAAAAGTTTAAACAAAGCTAAACAAAATTACAAAATACGTTTCAGATACATGTGTAAGGTACAAATGTTTGAGAAAAAACAAAAGCTGTTATAGATCGGAGTTTGTTGATACCATATAGAGAATCATATTTTGAGTTTCTTACCCGTGTCGTACATCCGGGCCTTATTCACTTAGATTATTTTCCACTGTAGCCTTTGTTCGGATCGAGGTGGAGGTAGCGTGACAGGTATTTTACACCGATGTGTGGTGGGAGCACGCCGCCGAGCCAGAGGATGAAAAGCACCCACAGGTTGAGAAGAAGGCCCACCCAGACGACCGTGTTGGCCCTGCGCCGTCCGTAAAGTTCACTGATGAAGTCTGTACAGAGGAAGGTAATCGGGTAGGGGAGCACGCCAATAAAGACGATAAACGGGAACTTCCATTCGCCGATGGTGAAGGAGAGGTCGATTTGTCTTGAAAGTCCCAGGATGTTAAGCACAGCGAGCGTGCCGAGAAAGATTCCGGACAGAATTATGAAGACTAATTCGCGCCGGCGGGCAATCCTGACATCTATCTCTTCATCCGGACCAAACATCAGCTCAATATTGAGGTGATCATTTATTAATTTTCTTTCAAGATCAATTCTCCGAATTCCTTTCCAAACTGAACGAGTTCATCGGCTTTTTCCCCGGAGGGATAGAATTTGGAGGAGAGTCCGTTTTTAACGTTTAGTTTAAGGTTCGTGAGGTGGTCCTCGATAATCTTTACCGCTTCTCCGCTCCATCCATATGAGCCGAATACTGCTGCCGGTTTTGCTTTGTCACGGATTGGGTTGATTACAGAGAACAGCTTATATACTGGCAATAGCGTATTCTGATTAATCGTTGGTGAACCTAACAGCAATGCGTCGGCCCGAACCATCTTCTCTTCCATGTCGCCAAGCATCATATTCTCTATATCGACCATATCAATGTCAAAGTCGCCACTTTCTTTTAGTCCCTCTGATATTTTCATGGCCATTTCGCGGGTATAGCCGTATGCTGAAATATATGCCACCAGGATCCGGTTTTGCTTTTCAGTATTTTGCAGGTAATCATTGGCACGATTTTTTGATCGCTCAACTACCTGTTTCCATGATGAACGGAGGATCGGTCCATGTCCCGGGCAGATGCAGCTGATATCAAGGTCCTCAACCTTCTGAATGGCCTTGATCATAAACTTGCTGTAGGGCTTCAGGATAACATCAAAATAGTAATCAAATGATTCAGAGTAATCATCTACAAGATCATCGAACATCTTTTCATGCGCATAATGGGCTCCGAACGAGTCGCATGTAAACAAGATCTTCTCCTCTTCAAGCCATGCATAAATTGTATCCGGCCAGTGGAGGTTCGGTGCCCCGATGATTTTGATGGTCATGTTGCCCAGGTCGAGCGTGTCACCATCCTTCACCTTTTTCCATTTGAACGGCACGCCTATCATCTCTGTCAGATAATTGATCGCTTGTCCGCTGCCCACTACAACAGCCTCAGGAGCAAGTTGAAGCAGGTGTTTAAGCGAACCGGAGTGGTCCGGTTCCGTATGCGTACAGATGATATAATCTATCTGAGAAGGGTCGGTCATTGATTTTAGCTTTTCAAGATAGGTGTCGAAAAAACCCTCCTTTACCGTGTCGATCAAAACTTTTTTGTCGGCATTAATAAAGTATGAGTTGTATGTTGTTCCATATTTGGTTTCCATCACGATATCAAAAGTGACAATATCATGATCAAAAACTCCCGTCCATGTAACGCTGTCTGAAACGCTTAGTGTTTTATTATCGGTCATCTTTAAAGTATTTACAGCAAAGATAAAAATGATTGGGCAGTTTTTCCACGGGTAAATAAAAAAAGCTGCCATGCTTAAGCACAGCAGCTTCAAAACTCACAATCTGACTGTAACGGATCTAACTTATCTTTTGTAAGAACTTATTTTTTGTCACCACATGTCGATGCACATGGACTTTTCTTTGCGGTTGTGCAATCACTTGATTTTTTCTTGGCTGACTCTTTTGCTGCGCAGTCAGCTGCCTTTTTATCACTCTTTTCATCAGCTTTTTTCGGATCTTTGTCGGTCAACTCAATCACTGTCATTGAGGCGTTGTCATTCGCAATGATGGGTGCACTCATTCCACCTAAAAAAGCTACAATTGCTATTATTGCTACTAATTTTTTCATGATCTTCTTTTTTTAAGTAATTATTTGATTGCAATATACAACGGGTCCGCGAGAATTCCTGTTAAACAGATGTTAAAAAAGGAGTTTTATGTATTTTATTCTTTTAAGCGGGCAATCAGTGTTACTCCTCCAACTGTTTTTTGCTTCATTTTTACTTTGATTTCAGCATCTGCAGGGAGGTAGATATCTACCCTGGAGCCGAATTTGATGAACCCCATCTCTTCTGATTGCTTCACGATTTTTCCGGGATTTGCGTAGCACACGATTCGTCGCGCCACAAATCCGGCGATTTGCCTGACAAGGATTTTGTGGGTATCGTTTTCTATCAGAACGGTTGTCCGCTCGTTCAGTTCGGATGATTTTGGATGCCTGGCGACAAGGTACTTGCCGGGGTGGTATTTGAAATAGCTGATTCTGCCGGCAACCGGGAACCAATTGATATGTACGTTATGAATGCTCATAAAGATCGATACCAATAGTCTCTCTTCATTAAAGATTTCCGTTTCGAATACCTTTTCAATGGCTACTACTTTACCGTCGGCAGGTGCCAGGGCCGCATGGGGATTGTTTAGCAACAGTCTTTTTGGTACGCGAAAGAACCTGAAAATCAACACTGTTAAAACAATTACAACTGAAAGAACAATAATGAACAGAGGCAATTTAAGAAGATGGCTCCCGGCGACAACGACAATTGCGGCAATGAGTCCGGAGTAGAGGATGGTCCATGTACCTTCTCTGTGTATTCGGATCATAACAGGTTTAAAATATAAATGATGGCAACGAAAAGCGGAGCAGTGAAGAAGAGGGAATCAAACCGGTCAAGAATGCCTCCATGACCGGGGATTATCTTACCGGAATCCTTCACGCCGGCTTCCCGTTTCAATTTACTTTCAAACAGATCCCCGGCTGTTGCTCCGGCACTGATGAAAAGGCTGATCAGGATCCATTGAAAAACAGTAAAGTCTCCTGTTATTTTGAAAGCGGCTATCCCTGCGATTGCATTTAAAAAAATTCCAAAAACAAATCCTTCAACACTTTTACCGGGTGAAAGTGAAGGAGCCAGGGGAGTTCGTCCAAGCAGGGATCCAAAAACAAAGGCACCGATATCATAGATCCAGATCATGGATATCAGAACAAGCATGTAGAGGGGATCATAAGATTCTCTGCTATTCACCCAGCCCAGTGCCATGAAAAAAATGAGGGAACCTGCGATCCAGGCGGAGGCAAGCAGATACCGGCCTTTTTCAATCGTTGATGATTTGGCGGATAGGAGATAGGAAAGTGTTATGAAGGGAAGGATCACTGCCAGTATTGTGACAAGGATTTTAGATGTTATAATGCCTGCGAGGAGAAGCTGAACCCCTGTAATGGCCAGCCAGCCTAAGACCAGGAAAAGGTGGAAGATACGATTTGATTTAAGTCCGAACATGATCCTGAATTCATGCAGGCCAAGGGAATAGATCAGGATGATTATGAAGAGCATGGTTTGCCAGGATATCAGGATTGATCCCAACACAACCAGTATGAGTCCTATGCCCGATATTATCCTGAGAATGAGGTTGTTCATTGTTTCAGAAAGTCCTCAATCAGCTTTTTAGACCTGATTACATCATCTCTTGCTACGAGTATTTCTATATCTCCGAACAGGTATGCTGAGTCCATTTTGTTCAGTATAAAAGCCGTTATACCATGATCAAAGAGATATTGCCTGATCATTTCGGCTTCATAGAGTTTGTTTGTTGTATAAGCAAGCACCCTGTCATTTGTCATCCCCTGGCGAATTATTATTCTCTTTAGCCTGTTCCGTCTCTGATTTGGCTGAATTGGGTGA
>CAYOVC010000253.1:0-4706 GCA_964407305.1 uncultured Bacteroidaceae bacterium
GGGATTGAAGGAGTTTGTTACTTTCCTTGATGCTACCCGTGAGAAGCTCATAGAAGATGTGATACATATTGATACAGTTAAAAATAATGTACCGGTTGAACTGGCACTGCAGTACAATACCTCCTTCTCAGAAAATGTGCACTCTTATGTGAATAACATCAACACCATCGAAGGGGGTACCCATCTTTCCGGATTCAGAAGGGGACTTACGAGGACACTCAAGAGTTATGCCGAGAAATCGGGCATGCTGGCAAAACTGAAGTTTGATATCAGTGGTGATGATTTCCGTGAAGGACTCACAGCCATTATTTCGGTGAAGGTGGCAGAACCCCAGTTTGAGGGTCAGACCAAAACAAAGCTTGGTAATTCAGATATCATGGGGGTGGTCGACCAGGCAGTTAGTTCTGAGCTATCCAATTACCTTGAGGAGAATCCAAAAGATGCCAGGCAGATTGTTTCCAAGGTGATCCTTGCCGCAACTGCACGTCATGCCGCCAGGAAGGCCAGGGAACTGGTGCAGCGTAAAAATGTCTTGTCGGGTGCCGGACTGCCTGGTAAACTGGCCGATTGCTCGGAGAAGGATCCTGCGCTTACAGAAATTTTCCTTGTAGAGGGTGATTCTGCCGGTGGAACGGCCAAGCAGGGCAGGGACCGGAATTTTCAGGCGATCATGCCATTGCGTGGTAAGATTCTGAATGTTGAAAAGGCCATGGTACACAAGATCTTCGAAAACGAGGAGATAAAAAACATTTTTACGGCCCTGGGAGTAAGGATTGGAACCGAAGAGGACAGCAAGGAACTGAACCTCACAGGACTGAGGTATCATAAGGTCATTATCATGACCGATGCCGATGTCGATGGTTCACACATCGACACCCTGATTATGACCTTCTTCTTCAGGTATATGGTTGAGATCATTCAGAACGGATACCTCTATATTGCCGCTCCCCCGTTATACCTGATCCGAAGAGGAAAAACAGAGAGATATTGCTGGACCGAGGAGGAGCGTGTTGAAGTAGTTAAAGAATTTGGTGGCGAGTCGGGTATTCATATTCAGCGGTATAAAGGTCTGGGTGAAATGAACGCTGAACAGCTCTGGGATACAACCATGAATCCTGAGAACAGGATTTTAAGGCAGGTTACTATTGACTCTGCAGCAGAGGCCGACAGGATATTTTCTATGCTGATGGGTGATGAGGTGCCGCCGAGAAGGGAATTTATCGAGAAGCATGCAAAATATGCAAATATTGATGCATAAATGGGTGCATCCGGTTGATAATAGCGCATCGTAACTCAAAACCGAATTGGTTTTTTTTCTATATTAGTGACAGAATGGAAATATATAGCTTTTCTCTGTTTGTATAAGAACCGGGTTTGTGAGCTTAAAACCGACCAACTGTAATGATGAATGATCAGCGAAAAGTCGAATTACGAAGCGAGGAGGTAGAAGATATCCTCGGCAAGGTTCCCGGTTGGATCACCAGGAACGGGATTCTGATGCTTTTTATCGTAGCTGTCCTTCTTCTTATTGGTGCATGGATATTTAAAGTGCCGGATGTAAAGCGGGCGGAGATCTTTGTTACAACCCTTCAGCCGGCAGCTGATATTGAGTCCCGGTCTGACGGAAAAATCGAAGCGTTGCTGGTAGTGGATAATGAGCAGGTTGAAGCGGGACAGGTACTTGCTGTTGTAGAGAATCCGGCAGAGTATGAAGATGTGAACCTGCTGAAAATTTGGTTAAAGGATTTTGCTTATGAACCTGGCAGATTATTAGGTTTGAACCTGCCGGTCAATGGGAGGGCCAACCTGGGAATGATACAACCAGATTACGCTTTATTCCTGAAGAATTTAAGGGAGTACAGGGATTTTCTCCTGTTGGATTATCACGGGAAGAAAATTGAACTTCTTGAGGAGGAACATATACAGTACGCACGGTATTCGGAAATCCTTGATACACGTGCAACAACCCTGCTGGAGGAGTATGCGTTGACGCGAAACCAGTTTATCCGTGATTCCACACTATTTCTTCAGGGCGTTGTCTCTGAATCGGACTTCGAGCAGACACAGTCAAAAATGCTTTCATCCCGGGCAGGTTGGCAGGAGATGGAGAGTCTGAAAACCGAAAATGATATTAAAATTGCCGGTTTACAGGAACAGATCCTGGAGTTGCAGTTGAAAAAACAGGAGCAATTGACGGGTCTTACAACATCCCTTGAGGAATCATTCAACAGGCTGAAGGCCTCACTTGCGATATGGGAAAAGCAATACCTGATTGTATCTCCACTCGATGGCCAGGTTACTTTCAACAGGATCTGGAGTGTAAACCAGAACGTAAAGGCCGGTGAAAAGGTGATAACGGTCATTCCGGGTGACCATGGTGATTTGATTGGAAAAATTCGCCTTCCGATCCATGGTGCTGGAAAGGTGCGAAAAGGGCACCAGGTTAATATCCGGTTTGATAATTATCCTTATCTTGAATATGGCATGGTAAAAGGAGTGGTAAGCAATGTTTCAAAGGTGTCTCAAGATGCGTACTATACGGTTGAGGTAGCTCTTCCGGATGGATTGACCACCTACTACGGACTGGAGATCGGTTTCAGTCAGAATATGCAGGGTCAGGCTGAGATCCTGACAGATAAGATGCGGCTGCTGCAGCGTATATTCAACCCGGTGCGAAGTGCGGTCTCACGACAAAGGGAGATGTAGGTTTTTTCCTATAACTGGGCCAAATGGTATAAAAAAACTGCCCCGCTTGATTTTGAATTTCAACATAAGATCTTCTACGACAACCCGATGCTGGCCGGTGAGGCGAGCCTTGACTAGCGGTTGGGTGCTGCTACTGTTTCATAATACCGCGATCCCGCGATTCCGCGATTCTGCGATCCCGCGATTCCGCGATCCCACGATAATATGATAGTTGCTTTTACTAGTCCTCTGATTCGATATAATACCCTTCCCGGTTGAGCAGGTGGTCGAGGTAGGCGATCCCACGATAATATGATAGTTGCTTTTACTAGTCCTCTGATTCGATATAATACCCTTCCCGGTTGAGCAGGTGGTCGAGGTAGGCGATCCCATATACCAGTATGGCTGTCCATGAAAGGCTTCAGGGTAAATTTTGAATGGCTGTTTTTGAAAGGGATCTGGGATTTGGTGACAGTCCGTTGCTGATGAAAAGCTTAATGATAAATTTTGGTCGGCTGTTTTTGAAAGGGATCTGTGATTACGCAGTAGTCGGCTATATTTTGAAATAATGGCTACTTTTGTGTTTAATGAAAAGATATGATGTAATCGTTATCGGGGCAGGACCTGCCGGATTGTTGGCAGCGGGAAGAGCAGCTGAAAGTGGTGCAGAGGTTTTGGTGCTTGAGAAGATGCGACAGGAGGGGAGGAAGTTGCTGATTACGGGCAAAGGACGCTGTAATATTACGAATGATAGAATGGTGGGTGATTTTCTAAAACATGTCCATCCGAATGGCCGGTTTTTGAAATATGCTTTTTCGGAGTTCTTTTCAGGGGATATGATCAGCCTGCTTAATCGTTACGGGCTTGAGACAGTTTTAGAGCGCGGAGGTCGTTATTTTCCTGTTACAAACAGATCGCAGGATGTGTTGGATACATTGTTAAAATGGGTTTGTGAGAGGGGCGTACAGATACATTGCGGACAACGTGTTGAAGAGTTGCTTGTTCGAAAAGGAAAAATTGCAGGTGTTCGAACAGATTCGGAAGAATTCCTGTCCTCACGTGTTATTCTGGCAACAGGGGGAAAGTCATACCCTGCTACTGGTTCGAATGGGGATGGTTACAGGATTGCACAGGAGGTGGGACATCGTATTGTGAAGATCAGGCCAGCACTGGTACCCCTGGAGACGGTTGAGAACATTCCTGCGGGATTACATCATCTTCTGCTGAAGAATGTGAACGTTGTGCTGTGGGTTGACGGAAAGAAGGCCGGCGAGGAGTTTGGTGAAATGACCTTCACGGACGCAGGATTGTCGGGACCGGTGATACTGACGCTCAGCAGAAGGGTGGTTGATGCATTGGAGGAGGGTCGGGAGGTAAAGGTTACAATTGATTTGAAGCCTGCACTTGATGAGCAGAAGCTTGACCGGAGGTTGCTGCGGGACCTGGATGAGAATGGAAGGAAGGAGCTCGGGACAGTATTCAGGAGTTGGTTGCCTGCTGTTTTGGTGCCGGTTTTTATAGAGCTCCTAAAAATTGATCCAAAAAAGATGTGTCACCAGGTCGAATCTTCCGAACGGAAAAGAATACGCTACCTGCTGAAAAATCTGGCGTTCAGCATTAAAAAACATTGTTCTTTTAAGGAGGCAATCATAACTGCAGGTGGAATTCCGGTGGAGGAGATCAGTTCCGGGACGATGGGATCAAAAATTCTGCCCGGACTCTATTTTGCAGGGGAGATCATTGATGTGGATGGTGATACAGGGGGATACAACCTTCAGATTGCCTATTCTACCGGCTGGCTGGCGGGGCAGTCTGCTGCAATGAAGGGGTGAGATGTCCGGGCTGTTATGCACTTTGGGGTTTGATTTGGTTATCGTTCAATTTATTTAGGATCTTATTGTTAGTCGTTTGATTTAGAGCGAGGTATTAATTATAACGCGTGTTGAACTAAATCCGCCTTCGCGGATAGCTATTACAAACCAGCGAATCTTGAACATTGCTGAAGGTAAAGTGACCTTCAT
>CAYOVC010000254.1:0-4658 GCA_964407305.1 uncultured Bacteroidaceae bacterium
GAATATGCAAATCAGAGTCAGGTGTGTCGGTTATTTTAATTTAGATTAAAGATTGTATACGTCTGTATGTGTGTACTTTAATAGAAATGTTATTTATACAAAAAACCTTTTACTTATGGCTCAACCGCTCAGTAAGCTGTTATTTATAAAGCTATGGATTGGACAGCTCCTGCTACCATCATCGATCCGGTCCACTCTGCAGATCCCTGATCCGGACGTGTTCTGGATCCCCGGAGATGCCTGTCCCGAACCCTTTTCCGCCTATGTTTATTTCAGCATTAAAAACTATACGTCAGCCCGACTCCAAACAGTTGTTTCATCTGGATCCTTGATTCTGTCTCACCGGTTGGTTCTCCGGCATCATTCAAAACATCGAATCTGATATCATAATCATAGATAAACTGGGTAATAAAAGATGCGGAGATAAATTCATTGACCTTCATACTAAGCAGCAGGTCGAAGTTTACGTCGACGTATTGCGGATTTTCCAGGTAATTGGAGAACAGGTCGATCTTATCGTCGCTCTTTCTTGCCGGGTCATCTCCCTGCCTGATCATTCCGTATCCTAAGTACAGCTCGTAGGTCCATGATGCATTTCCGTCTCTGCTCTTGTAATTGGCGTTTAGATTTACCAGGGCATTTCCTGCTAAGGAATTATCACCGCCGTGGTTAGCCCAAAAGCAGTTTCATCTGTTCCCTGTTCCGGGTGTTCAGTATATTTTTCGCTTCGGGTGTATAGAGGTACAGGAGCAGTGCCTCATAGTGTTCAACCACTTTTGGTCTGATAATCTTGTAGGTCGGATTCATCAGCTTGTTTTCAATCGTAAAACCCTCAGACAATATTCCTATGGTTGCAGGCACCCAACGCTGCGGATACATATCCCCGTATTTTCCTTTGCTACGGTACTCGCGGATCTCTGCGTCAACCACTCCGATTGCCGCTTCAATTCCTTCATCAGAAGCCGGATCAATGCCTTTATCCTTCAGATAACGTTTTAACGCCTCTGCGTTTGGATGGAGCAGGCAGGTGGTAAAGGGATTCTGGTTATTATGAAGAATACACTGGTCGATGATTTCAGACTGATCGGTAAAGGTCTCCTCGATGCCCTCGGGACTATATTTCTCACCGTCATCGGCAATCAACAGGCTTTTGTATCTTCCCAGCACATGGAGAAAACCATCTTCGTCCAGGTATCCCATATCACCCGTAAACAACCAATCATCCTTGATCGTCTCTGCAGAGGCCTGGTCATTTTTCCAGTAGCCCTTCATCACATTCTCACCACGGATCACGATTTCGCCCTTCTCTCCCCGGGGAAGCGTCTTGCCGTCCATGTCGCAGATCTTTATTTCAATCTCCTTCGGTATTGAGCCTGATGACCCCAGTTTATGATAGTGCGGTGCATTGATACTGATCATCGGACTCGATTCTGTCAGACCATATCCCTGGTACATCGGGATTCCTATGGCATAAAAGAACCGCTGCAGTTCAATGTCAAGCAGTGCGCCGCCACCGATAAAGAACTGCATATTTCCACCCAGTGCCAGGCGCACCTTTTTAAAAACAACAGCATCAAAAAGTGCATAAAGGGGTTTCAGGAAAATGCGCCATCCTTTACCCCTGTTGGTACCTATACCGTTATAGGCATATCCGATACTGAGTCCCGCCCTGAACAGGCTGTAAACAACTTTGCTTTTCGCCCGGACGCCACTCTCAATGTTATTTCTGAAATTCTTTGCAATGGTTGGCACGGAGAACATCACATGGGGTTTGATCTCCTGGATGTTCTTGAAAATATTCTTACGTGTTTCGAAACTTGTTTTACCCATCTCCAGCGCAGCCAGACTGGCCCCCACGGCCATGAATGAAAACAGTCCTGCTGTATGTGCAAAGGAGTGGTCCCACGGCAGAAAAAGAAACAGCCGGTAGTTTTGCGGGATGGTCATCACCGACAATGCATGTTCCGTATTCGAAGTGTAGTTTCTGTGGCTCAGCATGATCCCCTTCGGGTCGGCTGTGGTTCCCGAAGTGTAGCAAATATTGGCGATATCGTCGGGTTGCACCGCCTCAACAACCTTTCTGAACTCCTCCTCATTCTTCTCCAGGTATTGTTCCCCCATCTTCATCACATCTCCCATAAAAACCTCATCCTCCTCGTAGACCTCTTTGGGATCCATCAGGATGATCTTCTGCAATCCGGGCAACTGATTTTTGATCGCATTGATTTTATGTGCCTGACTCGCAGATACAATTGCAATGGAAGATTCCGAATGTTTGATACGGAAAATCAGGTCGGTCGATTCATTCAGTTGAATCGACAGCGGCACATCAATCGCGCCAAGGTAAAACATTCCCATCTCGGCAACCACCCAGTCGACACGGCCCTCAGCAAGCAGCGCCAGCCTGTCGCCCTTTTTAACTCCCTGCAGATACAAT
Source organism: uncultured Bacteroidaceae bacterium (assembly GCA_964407305.1). Classification (GTDB taxonomy): domain Bacteria; phylum Bacteroidota; class Bacteroidia; order Bacteroidales; genus M55B112. The sequence goes on from CAYOVC010000254.1 coordinate 2,438, forward strand.
CCCGCAGCAAATTTTTTAACGAGGGATCGCATTTCTGCGTAGGTAGTGGGTTGAAATGTACCGCCGCGTTTCTCCCACAGGTAGGGATTTTCGGAAAAGCGATCTACGTTTTCTTCAAAAAACTGAACAAGTGTTTTCATAGACAGTTTGTTGGTAGTTTGGGAGGCTCAATTTAATAAAAAATTAAAAACCTTTGATATGTTGGATCAACCCTGTGGAATGGATCCTCTAAATGGTTGTGCTGCAGCATTGATTAATGTTGCGGCTTATTGCATTTCAATAATCTGTTCACGGTCGGGGCCCACTGAGACAAATTTTACGGGAACTTGTAACTCTTTTTCGAGAAATTGGATATATTCCGACAACTCTTCCGGGAATTGCTCTTTGTTTCTTACGCCGGTCAGGTCGGTTTTCCAACCAGGCAGCTCGGTATATACAGGTTCTATATCCTCTTCCAGTGAGTAAGGAAACTGGTCGGTCATTTCCTCACCGACCCTGTAGGCCGTAGCCACTTTAATAATTTCAAAGTTATCCAGCACATCTGTTTTGGTCATGATCAACTGTGTCACGCCATTTAGCATGATGCTGTACTTCAGCGCCACCAAATCCAACCATCCGCAGCGCCTGGGACGCCCCGTTGTTGAACCGAACTCATTCCCGGTATTCCTGAGTTTGTCACCCTCTTCATTCATCAATTCTGTAGGGAATGGTCCGCTGCCAACCCTCGTGCAATAGGCTTTAAAAATACCGTACACTTCACCTATGGCCGAGGGTGCAATACCCATCCCGGTACAGGCACCTGCGCATATCGTGTTGGATGATGTAACAAAAGGGTAGGAGCCAAAATCGATGTCAAGCAGCGTTCCCTGCGCCCCTTCAGCAAGAATGCGCTTGTTCTCCTCGCGCAGATTGTTGATAAGGAACTCGCTTTCAACAAGCTGAAACCTTTTTATTGTATCGATTCCGCTGAAAAACTTCTCCTCTTCATCCATGGTAAACTCAAAATCATACATTTTCAGCAGGTTAAAATGCTTCTCCTTAAGTGCGGTATACCTTGCTTCGAAATTGAGTTCAATATCTCCAACCCTGAGTCCGTTTCGCCCGGTCTTGTCCATGTAGGTCGGACCAATACCTTTGAGCGTAGAGCCGATCTTGGATTTTCCTTTTGCTGCTTCAGAGGCAGCATCAAGAATGCGGTGTGTGGGCAATATCAAATGAGCCTTTTTACTGATCACCAGGTTTTTGGTAATATCAACTCCCATTGTCTCCAGTGTTTCAATTTCACGCTGGAAAACAATGGGATCGAGTACTACACCATTGGAAATGATATTCAGGGAGTCTTCCCGGAAAATGCCCGACGGAATATTGTGCAACACATGCTTTATATTGTTGAACTCGAGGGTATGACCTGCATTTGGACCTCCCTGGAACCTGGTGATGACATCGTACCTGGGAGTAAGCACATCTACCACTTTTCCTTTACCCTCATCTCCCCACTGAAGACCCAGAAGAACATCAATTTTCATCTTTGTTTTTTTTGAAGCGATTGTATGACATAAAATACGCCGGAACATCCCGGCGTAGTTTTCAGATATAAAGATAAAAAAAACTAGTTTTCGTGCCCAGGTATTTTATCAAAAGAAATAAACTATTTATCATGCTTTCCGCCATCATTGGCGACGCCATATATGTAGAGCGAATGGTGGCTGGGTTTGAAATTATTTAATTCACAGGCTGTTTTGATGATCTCATCAATTCTAGGGTCACAGAATTCGATGACATTCCCGGTCTGGAGATCAATCAGATGATCATGCTGCATGCAATGAAACGCCTTTTCAAACTGCGCAATATTTTTTCCGAACTGGTGCTTTACTACAAGGTTGCAATCCAGCAGCAGTTCAATGGTATTGTACAGTGTGGCACGGCTGACCCTGTAGTTCTTGTTTTTCATGAAGATATAGAGAGATTCAATATCAAAATGCCCCTCCCTTGAGTAAATCTCGTCCAGAATTGCATATCTCTCCGGTGTTTTTCTGTGTCCTTTCCGCTCCAGGTATTCTGTAAAGATTTGTTTTACAGTACTCCGGGTATCTTCTTCCGCCATAATTAGACTAATTAAAAATTATAGCACGAATATACTAATCTTTTTGAAATGCGTGAAATAAATTGCCTGTGCATGTAATATATCTGCCGGAAACTTTTTTTTGGAAATGGTCTTTTC
>CAYOVC010000255.1:0-4653 GCA_964407305.1 uncultured Bacteroidaceae bacterium
AAAGTGCAATGAACTACAAAGCCAACCCCTATCATTATCGGCAGGACAGTTCTTTTCTCTATTTTTTTGGGATCAGTCAGACCGGACTGGCGGGGGTGTGTGACCTCGATTCCGGGGAAGATATATTATACGGCGACGATCTGACGATCGATGATATCATCTGGATGGGGGAGCATCCAACGATGAAAGAACTTGCAGCCTCAGTGGGCGTTGAAAAAACCAGGTCGTACGGAGAACTTTCAAAGGACCTGCAAAAAGCAGTTTCACAGGGCAGGAAGGTCCACATTCTGCCGCCCTACAGGGGCGATCAGGTTCTGAGCCTTGCCGGTCTGCTCAATTGTAACGTGGGAGAGGTGGACAGCTTCGTATCGGAGGAGTTTATCAAGGCTGTTGTTTCGTTGCGGAACATCAAGGATGAGTATGAGATAGCAGAAATTGAGCGGGCTGTTGATGTGGCACATATCATGCATACAACTGCGATGAAAATGGGCTTCCCGGGAAATTTCGAACGGGAACTGGCCGGTGCGATCGAGGGGATTGCCCTTTCGCATGGCGGACCGGTATCCTTTCCGGTGATCCTGACCATGGACGGGCAGACCCTGCACAACCATGATCATAGCCAGGAGCTGGTTGAGGGTCGCCTGGTCGTTACCGATGCCGGTGCCGAAACCGCAATGTGTTACGCTAGCGATATTACCCGGACCTTTCCTGTTGGGGGAAAGTTTGATGACCGGCAGCGATCCGTTTATGAGATCGTTCTGAAAGCAAATATGGAGGCGATTGAAAATACAAAACCGGGAATACGGAACCTGGACCTCCACCTGGGGGCAGCGAGAACCATTGCTTCCGGACTGAAGGAGCTGGGTATTATGAAGGGAGATGTTGACGATATTGTATCGGCCGGGGCCCATGCGCTCTTTTTTCCGCACGGACTGGGACACATGCTCGGACTTGATGTACACGACATGGAAAACCTGGGCGAGAAATATGTTGGATACGATGAAACAGTCCGGCGAAGCGATCAGTTCGGCCTGGCCTTCCTGCGAATGGGCAGGGAGTTGAAACCGGGATTCGTTTTCACGATTGAGCCCGGTTGTTATTTCATCCCGGCCCTCATTGGACTATGGAAGAGCGAGGGCAGGCACGAGGAGTTTATCAACTATAATGAGGCGGAGAAATACATTGGACTGGGAGGTATAAGGATCGAAGATGATGTCCTGGTTACCGAAACCGGTTACAGGGTGCTTGGCACCCCGATACCCAAAACGGTTGCTGACGTTGAACAGACCATGAACAGGTAGAGGCACTTGGACTTTGGATCAACAGACCCGTTCAATAAAGGTCAGGATCCTCAGATGTTTATGTCCAATGCAAGCGAAGCATCGCAAGCCCGTCAGAACAACCTGGCTTTATAATACTCCCTGTTCATCCTTGATATGTTGGTCAGCTTGATCCCTTTGGGGCACTCGGCCTCGCAGGCTCCGGTATTTGTACAGTTTCCGAATCCGAGTGCATCCATTTTGGCCACCATCTCCTCTACCCGTTTTTTGGCTTCAATCTTTCCTTGCGGAAGCAGGGCAAGGTGCGATACCTTGGCGGAGACAAAGAGCATGGCTGAAGCATTTTTGCACGCGGCCACGCAAGCGCCGCAACCAATGCATGCAGCGGCATCCATGGCCAGGTCGGCATACTCCTTTTTCACCGGGATCGCGTTGGCATCCGGGGCACTTCCTGTGGCAACCGAAATATATCCCCCTGCCTGGATCAGCGCATCAAAAGCCGACCGGTCTACCATCAGGTCCCTGATGATGGGAAATGCCCTGGCGCGAAAAGGCTCAATAACAATTGTATCCCCATCGTTGAATTTCCGCATATGGAGCTGACAAGCAGATATCAGGCTGTCCGGACCGTGCGGTCGGCCATTGATATACATACCACAGGAACCACAGATCCCTTCGCGGCAGTCATGGTCAAACACAACCGGTTCCATACCCTGGGCGATCAGCTGTTCATTCAGCACATCGAGCATCTCAAGAAAAGAGCTGTCGGAGGAGATATTGGTAAGGTTATAGTCGACAAATTTTCCCCTTTCAGACGCGCTTTTTTGTCGCCATATTTTCAGTTTCAGATCCATAACGGCTATTCTTTATAATTTCGTTGTTTAACTTCAATTGTTTCGAAGAGCAGGGGTTCTTTGATCAGTTCAGGTTTTGCATCTTCACCCCTGTACATCCACGCTGCCACATAGGTAAAATCCTTGTCATTTCGAAGGGCCTCTCCCTCCCCGGTTTGGTACTCTTCCCTGAAATGTCCGCCACACGACTCTTCCCTGTGCAGGGCATCCATGGCCATCAACGCACCCAGCTCTATAAAATCGGCCAGTCTGCTGGCTTTCTGCAGTTCTGTATTCAGATCATCCTGTTTTCCGGGTATATAGAGGTCCTTGTAAAACTCCTTTTTTAATTCATGCAATTTCCTGATTGCAGTTTCGAGTCCCTCTTTGTTCCTTGCCATTCCTACATGATCCCACATGATCTTTCCCAGCTGCTTATGAAATGTATCCACCGACTTCGTTCCCTGGATCTCCATCAGCCTGGTCATCTGCTCCCGTGTCTCCTGTTCCGCTTTCTCAAACTCCTCCGTTTCGGTTGAGAACCGGGGTGTATTGATCTCGTGTGCGAGGAAGTTCTGGATGGTATAAGGCAGTACAAAATATCCGTCTGCCAGTCCCTGCATCAAAGCCGAGGCTCCCAGCCTGTTGGCGCCGTGGTCCGAAAAATTGGCCTCCCCGGTAGCAAAGAGTCCGGCGATATTGGTCTGCAATTCATAGTCGACCCACAGACCGCCCATGGCATAGTGAATGGCCGGATAGATCATCATTGGCGTTTCATACGGATTGTCATCCACAATCTTTTCATACATCTGGAAAAGGTTGCCATATTTGGCCTCAATGGTCTCTCTTCCCAACCGGTTAATGGCATCCTCAAAGTCGAGATAAACAGCCAACCCTGTTGAGCCGACACCATATCCGGCATCGCACCGCTCCTTGGCCGCCCTGGATGCCACATCCCTGGGCACCAGGTTACCGAAGGCGGGATACCTGCGCTCAAGATAGTAATCCCTGGCATCCTCCGGCAGGTCTTTTGGAGTGATCTCTCCCTTTCGGATTTTTTCAGCATCTTCTTTGTTTTTGGGCACCCAGATCCTTCCGTCATTTCGCAGGCTTTCACTCATCAACGTGAGTTTCGACTGGAAATCGCCATGCACGGGGATGCATGTCGGATGGATCTGCACAAAACAGGGGTTTCCAAAGGCGGCACCTTTTTTGTATGCCTGCCAGGCAGCACTTGCGTTGGCTCCCATGGCCATGGTCGACAGAAAAAATACATTTCCGTATCCACCGGTGGCCAGCACAACGGCATGTGCACTGAATCTTTTCAGCGCTCCTGTAATAGCATCGCGGGCGATGATGCCTCTGGCTTTGCCATCTACCATCACCAGGTTCATCATCTCCATCCGGGGATACATCTCCACGTTCCCCAGCCTGATCTGCCGGGCCTGCGCCTGGTAAGCGCCCAGGAGCAACTGCTGACCCGTTTGTCCCCTGGCGTAGAAGGTCCTCGACACCAGTGCACCGCCAAACGAGCGGTTATCGAGCGTTCCGCCGTACTCCCTGGCGAAAGGGACGCCGCTGGCCACGCATTGGTCAATGATGTTGTTGCTCACCTCGGCCAGGCGGTATACATTGGCCTCGCGCGACCTGTAATCACCACCCTTAATTGTATCGTGGAACAGCCTGAAAACACTGTCACCGTCGTTGCGATAATTTTTGGCAGCATTGATGCCACCCTGTGCGGCAATGCTGTGTGCCCTGCGCGGACTGTCCTGGTAGCAGAATGATTTTACCCTGAAACCCATCTCTGCCAGTGATGCCGCCGCCGATGCTCCGGCAAGCCCCGTGCCTACAATGATTACATCGAGTTTTCGCTTGTTTGCCGGGTTCACCAGGTTTTGATTCGCCTTGTAATGCGACCATTTTTTGTCCAGTGGACCATCCGGGATTTTTGAATCTAATTTCATAGGAAAATGCGTTATCAGAGTTATTGGAAATAGATCACTAATGGTATTGCAGTAAATCCGGCAACCACAATGATGGTGTAGACTATACTCAATACCTGGATGACCGGTGTGTATTTTGTGTTGTTGAGTCCGAGGGTTTTGAATGCACTCTGGAACCCATGGATCAGATGGAACCCAAGAATGACAAAGCTCAATATGTAGAAGATCACAAAGCCGGGTATCAGGAACTTTTCCCTTACCATCGTTGCAAGGTCATGGTAATGTACCCCGTCGACCAGGATATCCGGGGCCCTTCCGAATTTTGCCTTGAAATAGAAGTCGGCTATATGTATCACCAGGAAAACCAGGATGATGATCGCTGTATGAATCATCCATCTCGAAAAAGCCGAAGTTTCAGACTGGGTTGTTTTTTGGTAGCGGTCCGGACGGGCGAGCCAGTTTTGCACCTGGAGGATCAGGGCATAGATGATATGGAGCAAAAATCCGGCAAACAGGATGACCTCAAACACCTTGATCAATTTGTTTGTTGCCATGAAATGTGCCGCTTTGTTATACACCATTGGATCATCGTAT
>CAYOVC010000256.1:0-4604 GCA_964407305.1 uncultured Bacteroidaceae bacterium
GGTTTTGAAAGCCTTTTAAGTTCAGATATATCCGGATATTCCGGAATGTCTTTTAATCCTCCTCCGGCTTCCGGTTTGGAACTTTCTGCCACTCCTTCATTTCCATGATTCTCTAACGCTCCTTCATAGTTTCTTTCTTCTGCCGAACCGGCATCTCCTATATTCTCTGACATTCCTTCACCTTCTCCTTCCATTACCGATCCGGTATCTTCAAAAGATTCTGCAGTTTTGTTAGATTCTGATGAAACTGTTAACCCCAGCTTTTCTGATGGTCCGGGCTTTTGATTCTGCTTATTATACAGCAGACTATCGGCCGGAATCTCAAAGATATTTCCCTCTTTGGGCTCCAGCTTCTGTTGCAGAAATTCGGGCAGATGCACCTTCCCCACGAAACAGATACCCTGGGAGTCCTTTTTCTCTGCAGAGGCCAGTTTTTGTTCACGGGCAATTTTTCGCACCTCTGACTTGTGGAGGTGACCGATGGGGAAGAGTGTTTTTGCAAGCTGCTCCTGGGAGAGCTGACAAAGAAAATAACTCTGCTCCTTGCCCGGATCATCCCCTGCCATCAATCGGTAGATTTTCTTTTCGTTTTGAACGAGCTCCTCCTTTTTGCAGTAGTGACCCGTAGCCACAAAATCGGGAGCATACTTCTCTGTTGCCCTGATGAATTCATCAAATTTGATCTCCCGGTTGCACAACACATCCGGATTGGGGGTTCTGCCTTTTTCATATTCGGAGAACATATAGTCGATCACCCTTTTCTTGTAAGGTCTGCTGAGATCCTCCACATAAAATGGAATCCCGATTTTCCTGGCAACCATCTCAGCGAAGATCACATCCTCGTCCCACGGACAGTCGGCATCCAGCACCCCGGTTCTGTCGTGCCAGTTCACCATGAACACAGCGATCACCTCATACCCCTGTTGCTTTAAGAGATACGCAGCTACGCTGGAGTCGACCCCACCTGATAATCCTACTATTACCCGTTTTGCCAAAGCAATTTAATTATGGCTGCAAAGTTACTGAAAAGTGTTGAAGATCGGTAATCAGTGACTGTCCATCAGGTAGGTTGGTTGGACCATGATTTCCCGGGAGGCGACCTACAGGGATAAAATCATCAGCTTTGGTCGAAAAACCTGATCGACGGGAAGAAGACCGAGATCCCGATTTCAAAGAGCAACCGGTGGTTGTTATGACTTCCGCCAAATTCCCGGTTAAAGGTATGTTTGAAGGTATAGCTGACCCGGGCATCCAGGGCAATACTTTCATTAAAGAAATAGTTGACACCCGGTCCGAATTGCAATCCGAAAAACTGGTGGCTCGGCTCAAAACCGTAGAAACCATAGCCAAAAAGGTAGGTGTGCCAGTCATCCTCTCCGGGAATATAGTAACGGATCGTTGGTCCAAAATGTATTTCGTAATTATAGTTTTCAACAAAACCCCAAAGTGGGATCCTGTAATCTTCTATTGAAAAATTTCCGCCTACCGCTATGCGGTTCTTGATAAAATACCCACCTTCGAGCCGCAACTCCAGTGGGATAAAACCACCTCCGTCACCTTCAAATTCTCCACTTCTTATTTCCAGACCGGTTCCAAAATTGGTCATGCCCGAGAAGTAAATACTTTCTGTGTTAAACTGACCGTAAATGGTGAACGAACATAGGATGCAGAATAGAATCAGAATTTTTTTCATGATGGGTGTTTTTTTTTGTTGTTGTTAAGGCTGTTTAAAATTAAAAATCTTTTTGTAAATATGGTTTGGTTTTAGAAAAAATTATCTTTACCCTATGTCACCGCTCACAATCTACAAAGCTTCGGCCGGCTCCGGGAAAACATTCAGGCTTACCCTCGGGTATCTCGAACTGCTGTTCCGCGATCCGATGTCGTACCGCCATATCCTCGCCGTTACCTTCACCAATAAGGCGGCCAGCGAGATGAAATCGCGCATCCTGGAGCGGCTGTTTAAGTTGTCACGACTCCGCGGGGAGGAAGTTTCGGAGGACCTTGAACTTCTTGCCGCTGCCACCAACCTCTCACGACAGGAGATCATCGCGAGGGCCGGAGAACTGCTGGTACGGATACTCAACGACTACTCCCGTTTCTCTGTCGGCACGATCGACCGCTTTTTCCAGGGGGTCATTCGCGCATTCACCCGGGAGATCGGACTGCCGGCAGGTTTCAGCCTGGAGCTCGACCGCGACAGGATCCTCGGTGAGGCGGTAGACCGCATGTTCATGGAGCTGGGCGAGGACCAGGCGCTGCTCGACTGGATGTTGCGCCTGGCCGAATCGCGCATCGAAGCTTCCAGGGGATGGAACTTCAGAAACGAAATTATAAGCCTCGGTCAGGAGCTCTTCTCAGAATCTTACCAGGAGGTGATGCTCAACAGCGGGTCCGGCCTGGACCGTCAAAAACTGAACGCTTTTGTGCGTGGGCTGAGCACTTTTCGCGAAAGCAGGCAGGGCGATATCATGGGGATCGCAGGTGAAACGCTGGCAAAGATGAACAGCGCCGGATGGGCTGCAGATGATTTTCAACTGAAGTCGCGCGGGCCTGCCGGTTTTTTCGAAAAAGCGGCAACCGGTCAGCGATACGATTTAACCGACGGTCAGAAAGCTGCCCGGACCGACCTTTCCAAATGGATCTCGAAAAATGAGACCAACCAGGGAAAAGTCCATTTTGCAGAATCCGTGCTGATGCCGGCCATGAATGCCATTTATGAAAAATGGGTTTATCTGAACTCTGCCACAGAGATCAGTCAGAATATCTTCGCCATGGGAATACTGGGCGATATATCCGAAAAGATTCTCGAGATTACCGATGAGAAAAATCTTTTCCTGCTGTCCGATGCATCACGCTTTCTGAAAGGACTCATCGGCAGCAATCCGGCCCCCTTTATCTACGAGAAAACCGGCAGCTTCATCGACCATATCATGCTTGACGAGTTCCAGGATACCTCCGTGTTCCAATGGGAGAATTTTAGGCCGCTGCTGGAGCATACGCTTTCCACCGGTAAAGAGAATGTCGTAGTGGGCGATGTGAAGCAGTCGATCTACCGATGGCGAAATTCCGACTGGAAGATACTGGCTGATGTCGTTGGAAAATCCTTCGGGGAACACGAGACCACCCAGCTTCCTCTCGCTGAAAACTGGCGGAGCAATGAGTTATTGATCAGGTTCAACAACACCCTTTTTTCAACAGCACCGCCCATTGTCAGGAACATCATCGATCAATCCATGGATGGGGCACTGGTCTCGGACGACTTCAAAAACAGGTGGGCCGGACTGCTCAATACGGCCTACGAAGAGGTGGAACAGCAGATTCCGCAGAAATCACTTGGTTCCGGCGGTTATATCAGGGGAGAGATACTGCAGGACGAAGACAAAAAGCAACAGGAACTGGCCCTGGAGCGAATCCCCGGGTGGATCAGGGAGCTGCAGGATGCCGGTTACCGGGCGGATGAGATCGCCATTCTGGTCAGAACGAACCACGAAGGGGCGGAGGTGGCCGATGTGCTGATGAACCTCGTGCACGAGGGTGAGGAGGGTATTTACAACTACAATTTTGTATCCAACGAATCCCTCTTCCTGAACCATAATACCGCAGTGAAATTTCTTGTCGGCCTCCTAAAACACCTGCAGAACAGTCAGGACGACCTGAACAATATCTCTTTAATCTACTACCACAGGCTGATTTTTACCGGCGATTCCGGAGCTCCCTCTGCGTCGCTACATCCCGGCAATTCAGTGGATCAGGAGCTGGGTGAGCCCTTTGCTTCAAGTAAGGCGGCGCTTAAACGGCTACCACTCTTCGAGCTTATAGAAAACCTGATTGATATTTTTTTGCTCGACAAGAGATTATCCGACCTGCCCTATATCCAGGCATTCCAGGAGATCATCCTGGGTCTTCAGCTGGATGAGCCGGGGAGCCTGCACGATTTTACCAGCTACTGGAATGACCATGGACATAAGAAATCCATTACGGTGTCGGACCAACAGGATGCATTGCGTATTATCACGATTCACAAAGCCAAGGGATTACAGTTCAAGGCGGTGATCGTCCCATTCTGCAACTGGGATCTTACCACCTCGGCCTCAGGTTGGAGGGATACCATTCTCTGGTGCAATACTGAAGGAACACCCTTTGACAGTGTGCCCGTGGTACCATTGAAATTCACTAAACGGATCGGTGAAACGATCTTCGCGGCAAACTACCTTGAGGAGCTGATCATGGGGTATGTCGACAGTATGAATATTCTTTACGTTGCCCTCACCAGGGCAGAGGAGGCGATGATCGTCGGACTGCCCGAACCCGATCCGAAAGGTGCCCTCAGGAAATCCGGTCACCTTGTTATGCAGGCTGTCCAAACTGCTTCAACCTCTCCGGGTAAACTTCATATGGACCTCTCAGTCGCTGTCGGCGAAACGGGATTTGAGATTGGACAACTCAAAGCGGTTATAAGGGACGGAAAACGCCCTCCCGAACCGTGGATCATTGACAGCTACCCGGTGAATTTTCGAACCGACAGGATCCGGCTCAGGCTGAAAAGTGCCGATTACTATGCACTCTCAGCCGATCCCTCAGCCGATCCCTCAGCCGATCCC
>CAYOVC010000257.1:0-4586 GCA_964407305.1 uncultured Bacteroidaceae bacterium
TGAAAACAATCCGGAAGTTTTTTTAAATTTTTACTACCGGGCCAGATATTCAAAATGTCGACAAAAATTATTTTAAATTTATCTCATGGATAGCAAGGAAAGGTTTTATTTGACAGTAGAGAGAAAGCCAGTAGATAAGAATGCAACCTGGCTCGGATATCCTGATGAGGCGGCATTGCCGGGTCTCTTTTCTTATTTTGGAGTTAATTCCATTGAAGAACTTAAGCATAAAATTGATGATGATATCTGGCCTGTGGATGTCCCTTATTCATCACCTTATGGGAATCATATTGCCGGAGCTTTTGACTTCAGGCAGGATAAAACTACAGTTAAACATCAGACACTTACCGATCCGGGTTATTTTGAGCACATTTCAGATCCTGCTCAGGTAGAAGAGTTTAATTGGCCTGATCCTGCAAAATACATTGGTGTTGAAGAGAGCCGCCGAAGGGTGAATGCGATTCCAGATCAAAAAGTTGCAATGGGTATGTTGTGGTCAGCGCATTTTCAGGATGCCTGTTCAGCATTTGGAATGGAAACAGCATTGATAAAATTGTATACTGAACCGGAAATGTTCATGGCTGTATTAGATAGAATTACCAGGTTTTATCTCGAAGCCAATGAAGTTTTTTATGAAGCTACCAAAGGTAAACTGAACGCGGTTTTAATAGGCAATGATTTTGGTACACAAACCGGATTACTGGTTGATCCGGCGATCATTGAACAATATGTGCTTCCGGGGACAACTCAATTGATAGAACAGGCACATGCATATGGACTTACAGTTATTCACCATTCTTGCGGATCTGTATTTGATCTGATTCCGGCGATCATTAAAACCGGTGCAGATGTTATTCATCCTATTCAGGCACTGGCCAGGAATATGGAGCCATGGAAGCTAAAAGAGAGTTTTGGAACCCAAATCTCATTTTGCGGGGGTGTGGATGCACAGGAACTGCTCATTAATGGCACACCTGACATGATCAGGGAAAAGATTTCTGAATTGAAGAATGACTTTCCAACAGGTCTTATCATTTCTCCCAGCCATGAGGCAATACTGCCGGATATTAGCCCGGCGAATATTGAGGCTATTTTCTCTTAAATCAAAGTATAGAGCTGTTAATTCTTTAATTATCATCGAAAGAGTGTTCTCATAAAAAATTTTGCCACTTGTCACCAGGTGAAACATATGTACTAGAGAATGATATTATATTAACAGGGAGAAAATCAAATAATGAACATTTTTGTCGCTTGTACTAATGGAAGTTTTCTAAAAATATTCCAGACATGTATAATGATAAGTTGATATTGAATACAGGGTATTATGATAGGTAATTTTTTAAAGAAAGAGGTTACGGCATTTAATGTGTTTAACCCCGATGCGAAAAAACTAATAATAATAAACCTAATTTACGCACTTGCGTTTCCATTTATTATCATTTTCGGATCAGCTTTTATTTTGAGGGTAACAGATGGGAATAATACCCTGGCCATTATTTATAACTGGGGTTTTTTCATGGGACTTATTGTCGGTTATTATATTAATGGCAGGTTTCTCAAAAATAGGGCAGATATAAGAAAAATCTTTGCAGTCGGTATTTTTTTGACTGTAATACCTCTTTCCCTGCTCATGTTTTTTGGGAAAAATGCCGGCTATTTCGTTATTTTTTACGGATTGGCCGTGGGGGCAGGTAACGGGATCTACTGGTCATGCCGTAATTTTATTACCTACCTTGTTACCAATGAGAAAAACAGAAATTTTTTCGCCAGTATTGAACAATTCATAATAATTTTTTGCAATGCGTTGATTCCATTACTTTTCGGCACATTCATTCTTGGCAGCAATCCTGATCATGAATTCAAAATGACAGCTTACAAATATACTTCACTGGTTGTTGTTTTGATCACTTTTATTGCAGGTATGCTCATCCTAAAAAGCAATTTCAAAACACCTGTTATTAAGAAATTTGTGTATTTTAAACTTGGGAGGATCTGGAATTTCCAAAGAGTGCTCACTTTCTCCGTGGGGATGGTTGAGGCAGGCTTCATGGTATTGATGACCCTATTAATACTTAATGTTGCCGGAGATGAAGCTATATTGGGAAAGATCGAGTTTTTCACCGCTATTGTTTCAGTAATCTCAATTTATATAGTCGGTCGAATTGCCAAACCGGAACACAGGGGTAAGATAATGCTGGCAGGTGCAATTTGTCTAATTATTGGGGGAACCACACTTGCATTGACCATTACGAACAGTGATCTGCTTTTTGATTTTCTTGCGATTTCATTCCTTGGAGTAATTGTCATGAAAATAGGGCAGGTTATTGCCGATCCAATGGTCCATAGTTCCTTCAGGGCCACTTTTTTATCGAGTATTGAGAAAGCTACCCGGGATGAAAAGAAGGAGAGTTATTCTTTTATCATGGACAATGAATACTTTATGAATGGGGGGCGAATATTTGGTGGGGTGGTATTTTTGTTGTTAATGTATTTCATAGATGACATCGGAGCCCTTCGTTACACTTTTATTATTCTTGCATTGATACAGCTATTTTCTGCCCTGATTGTCAGTAAACTTTCGAAAATGGGGAAAACAGCAGAAGATATTGAACCTGAGTTCACAGAGATTCCGACAAAAATGTCAGAGTTAGGGACCCCCCTTGATGATGAGCCGGATATTATCGAATCTTAACTTCGTTTTAAAAAAATTAGAACTATGAATTCACTAACTAAAAGCTTATTATTGGCAGGTATCGTTGCTCTTACAGCGTGCCAGGAGCAGGAAAAAGGATCCCCAGCCGAAGAGAAGAATTACAAAAATCTGATTGTTATAAAACTGGATGAGTCACGCCACGATCAGCTTGGTTACATGAATCATCCCGTGGTAAAAACACCCAATATTGATCAATTTGCTGCATTAGGTAATGTTTTCGTCAACAATTACACGGTTTCACCATTATGTACACCAGCCAGGGCAAGTTTCTTCACAGGAAAATATACCATGCAGCATGGATGTAAGTTCGTGGATATGCCGAATCATATGTCTGCTGATCAATGGACCTATATTGAAACATTAAAAGATGCCGGATATGTTATTGGACTTGCAGGAAAAAATCATTGCTTCAATGATGAATTCATGGATAAGTATTTTGATTTCCGGGAGGAATACAGTCATTTCGGCAAGCAATATGGTACATTCATAAAGAAAGACAGTGCAATTTATACCTATCGCCATTCGGAAAAAAGACCGGATTTTAAACCATCTGCTCCGGATCATGATGGCGCTATACTAAGTGAAGGTTTGATTGAAGGTCCAATGCCATTCAAAGAAGAAGAAGCCATGACTTACAGGATTGCCGAGGATGGAATTCGCTTTTTGGAAGAACACAAAGACCAACCATTTTTTCTTCACTACTCTTTTCCGGACCCTCACTGGCCTAATGTGGTACCGGAACCGTACTATTCCATGTATGATCCCGATGGCCTTGAATTGGAAGGCATGAATATTGATTGGTCTACCCATCCCTTTGCCCATTATGTACAATCTGTATCACAGGGCTATCATAAGTATACGGAAGCTGAGCGAAAGAGAATTCTGGCCACCATGTACGGGCAGATTACCTTTTGCGATAAAGCAATTGGCATGCTTATGGATGAGCTGAAAGAAATGGACCTTCTTAAGAATACAGTCGTGGTTTTTACAGTTGATCACGGCAATTTTGGCGGCAGGTACGGTTTAATAGGAAAGACAAAAGCATTTTACGATGTATTGGTGAGAATTCCGCTTGTGGTTCATTTTCCTGGTATTGAAGGGGGAAAAACATATGAAGCACAATTGGAAAATATTGATGTAATGCCCACCGTAATGGAATATCTTGGGTTTGAAAAACAGGAGGGGGTCAAGGGACGTTCTTTCCTGGATATTCTGAAGGGTAAAAGCAAAGATCATCATCGGGATGTTGTTTTTTGTGAAGTTGGTTTACCGGAACCTCCTCCCGATCCGATGAGTTTCGAAGAATTTGGACCCTATCAACAAAAAAGAATCGAAGAGGATGGTACTACCTGGTTTCTTGATTACACCGTGAACGGAAGATCTGCAATGGTTAAAAAAGAGGGCTGGAAGTATTGTTTTTATACAAACGATATGGAGGAGTTGTATAATTGTAATGATGATCCGCTTGAGCTGACAAATTTGGCACTTGATCCTCGATATTCGGTAAAATTGCACGAAATGAGAGAATTGTTTAAGGAACAACTTCTCTTAAAATCCATGTCAGAGAGCAGGTAGTGTTCTGCCATGTGTGTCTGAGGCGATTCCGCTCCTGTGCATGATACAGACATTTGGAAAATCAGTATATGATAAAAAGGCATGCCTTTTCTATCTGAAAAGGCCTAATTTTGGGACAAACCAATTTGCCTTATGAATAGAAAACTCAGAATTGCGGCAATTATTCTACTTTTATTCCCACAAAGGCAGCAACAGATACCTGGCAAATCAACCGAAACCTATCCGAAAATGCTCGAATATCCGGGCTACGCTGTAAATATTTCACCAATTATGGCTTAAAATCCTTGAGCAATTTGTG
>CAYOVC010000258.1:0-4580 GCA_964407305.1 uncultured Bacteroidaceae bacterium
TATTTAATTGAACGGAAAATGTATTGTCACCTACAGGGTTGGGATATAATAAAACCCCGTTATCGTGACTATTAAAACCCTTTATTCCTGAAGCAGGCGTAAAGCCAGCTGTGATGATCCGATCCTGTTTCATGTTAACAACCTTTGGGCTCACACTACCGGAGGCATCGCCACTCCATCCCGAGAACATATACCCATCATCGGGGATGGCGGTTAAAGTTACCTGAGTCCCCTCGTTGTACTCTCCACCGGGAGGGTCAAGTTCTACCGTACCATTATCAGCGATTATTGTAATCGTGTATACAGGTTTTCGTTTGTAGTGAAAAAAGCCATCACAACTCAGAAATTCTGTATTATCAGAAGTGCATGAAGATATTACATCTTCCGTTTGATATTCCTTTCCATCGATTACAATTTTGTCTATTCTTAGTTCTTTCCCGGATTCATAATTGGTAAACCATAGCTTCACCATCTCCGGGGAAACAATATTTTTAACAGTAGCTTCCAATATTTCAAATTGCCCGGTTTCGGTATTCCCGCCAACATTCTCAAATACAGCTACAGGATTATCACGGATCATCAGTGTAATCCCTTCTGTTCCTGTTTTACCTGCCGCGTGAATTTGAATTAATATACTGCCGGTTGTGTCGAGTGAAGATCCTGCCTCAAAAGGAGCAATGCCGAACTCATAAGCCCCAATATCCATGGTTCCTACCACAGGGTCGTTGAAGGGAGGAATGGTAACACCTTCCAGGATAACTGTATCCATGGGTTCTCCGGCATCAATGGCCGGGGATCCGGATTGAAGCTGAAAATTATCGGGATAACCCATCAGAAGGGGATCCTCACCCATGAGGTTATGGGATTTTTCGATTTCATTGAAGGTGGCACCATCATTCCAGAACTTATAACCTCCGGCAGCAGGCGGTGTATAAACCCATCCGATATTGTTTTTAAGAATAACGCCTTCCTTTCCGCCGGAACAAACAAAATTGAAGGGACCATTAACAAATTTATCGTTGTTCGTGCAAATAGCAGTATTATTATAAACCACGTAATTGTTTACGCCTTCATTTTTTTGACTGTGCGTGAACTGAAAAGTGGCCCACACGTTATAGATTACATTATGATGGTAAATATAGTTCTTACCCCAATCGGGATAAATGCCCGAAACAATGTAGCCCTTTCCATCATGAATAATATTATGGTCAATGCGAAGGAATCCACCATCGCCCCCCATGTATATTCCTCCTCCATCCTGATCCTGCAGCATGAAATCAGAGATCTCGTTGTGATGGATTCGGGCAACAATATTGGAAGGATCTGAATTTCTGATGCCCAGACGGATACCCGATCGACCTGTTCTTCTGATGGTATTGTATGATACTATACAGTCGGTGGCTTTTGTTCCAGGTTGACCTATGGCTCCATATCCACAAGCCGCGTAATTAATGTCTTCAATCAGGTTATTATGAACCAGGTGATTGTTTCCCAATAAACTAACTGCATTAGCAAAACTATATTTTATTACACTATTCTGTAAACCATGGTTCTCCCCGCTTAAAACAATGCCGCTATGCCCTCCGTACTGAAAGAAAAAATGACCGCTTACATCGGTTGAATGGGAAGGATACAGGCAATGAATGCCATCAATGGTAACATGATGACTTTCGGCGATTGAACCAGCACCCCGCCAGGGATACTTTGGGCTTCCGTCTTCCTTGTAACCCTGGCCGTCGCCTCCTGACACATCATCGGTAGTAATGTTACAGGCAAATATATCAAACCCATGAATCTCGATGTAGCTTAACTTGCTCAGATTAAATCCGTAATCCCGGCTTTTAGCCTCCACTGCATGTTCGGCAGGGTTTGCATTTTCCGGTAACCAGATATACAATAACCCGTCTTCTTTATCGTGAAACCATTCCCCAATGGTGTCAAGCAACGAGAATTTGTTATAGAAGTAGTATCTCGAATTTGAATGATAAACATCCTGTGAAAAATCTTTACCCGAACCACTATACGACTGAAAAGTAAATTGCTTCCCTGAAACATCGGTTACCGTACCAGTAAATGTCCATGACCACGCACCATTGTTGGGTTGCATGTAAATTTCGGCACCCACAAAATCACCTTCCGGCAAATCGTCATCCTTCATAACGCCGGTTGTAAGGTTTGTAACCACGTCTTTCTCTTTGCTAATAAAACTGTTGGTTACAGCCTTCACCGGGTAGCTTGGCTCCAAACCCATGTTAGGCCACCGGGCCAGGTTCATCATTTTCCCGTTATAGAACACCTGATCGGTCATGTTCACGGAACTAACAAAGAAATCCGCTGGCATCGGTGCCTTATAGATATGACCCTCGTGCAGTTCCCAGTCAGTTATAACATCAGCGCCGGAAACCGTTACCTTCTCATTGTCATAAGGGATGTAAACAATAGGATTACCGGCAGTTCCTGAATTAACAGGAGTAATGGTTTCACGGTAAATTCCACCGTGAACAAAAACAGTATCGCCTGCAACTGCTACCGTCGCGGCTTTTGATATTGTAAGAAAGGGGGCCTGTTCCGTTCCCGGATTAAGATCCGAAGCGCCCGGGGCATTTTGTGCCACGTGATAGTTCCCGGCACTTACATTACTAAGTAATATTAAGTTCAGGATAGTTGTGATCAAATACAAATTTCTTCCAATCATTATACATCTTATTAAAATTATAAACCATCTCTGTATTCCATTTTTAGCTACTGAAATAGGGTTGAAAGGTTGAAGTAGATAAGAGAATCTAAAATCAGAAAACCAGGAAAAATTATCAATATATAACCTGAATTTTGCATTACAATTACTTACCTTAATTAAAACCCTTTATGCCTGAATAGTGGTGTATTCCCTTGCATGCATAAAGGTGATATAAATTAAAAAAATCACATGTAAATATCGGGTCAGAATATATAAGTATTTATTCAAACAGGTTATTTAACTTCCATGTTGCTATAAAATTATACAATCCTCCTATCTATCAGTTGGAGGACGTCGCGGTATAAATGGAAAAAAGGCCTTCCGCTATTACGTGGAAGCTTAAACAATAGAGCTATTCAGATTTATCCCCTGGTGGATGATGGTGAGGGATACAAAAAAAGGAAGGCGAACCGCCCTCCTTTTCTTGCATTTGAAAAACAAAATCTCTTTACTAATTAACTTTAACAATCTTTCTTGTTGAAAGCAATTGAGTACCTTTATAAAGTCTAACAAAATAAATGCCCTGATTGAAGTCAGAAACATTTACAACTTTATCGCTGTGCAGTTTACTGCTAAAAACTTCTTTTCCAACTACAGAATAAATACTAACTGCATCAACATCACCGTCAACGCGAAGCTCATTTGCTACAGGATTTGGATAAACACGTGTACCATTCACCATTTTCAAACTTTCTACTTCAGTTACAACATTCGCAGACAATACTGCTTTTCCTGCATCATAGTCTGTCCATGGCCAGTTCCAGAGATGACCTGAGCTTTTCCAATAAACATGTGAATATGGGTTACCATCGGCAGTCCATTCATTATCAACATCCATACCACCAAAATCAAGCACAAATTCCAGATCAGCAGCAGGGGTCACGGGATCGTCATTGTGATCAGACAGTACAGACCATGGTATAAACTCTTCAATAACATAACCATCGTCACTGAAGGTTGTTGCTGTTACAACTCCTTCTTTGAAATCATCGTAACAACCCGTACTGGATGCACCACCGGTCATAACGTTGGCATTTAGGTCAATAGGTACCTGAAATACACCATAATTACAACCATCCCAAATATTCGTCTTATCATCGGGCATGGTTGATCCATCACCAAACATCATGTAAATCTCGATGATATCTACACGGGGCCAACCTTCACCATCGTCCTTTTCGCTGATTGTATCGAGATCCAAATCGCTTACATTAAAAAGGAGATAGAGACCTTCATCACCATAAAGCGCCTTGAATTTAACTTCATAATCAAAAGCATCACCTGGTGCAATTGGGTTCGCTCCGTCAGCACCTAAATGGACTGAACCAAATGTTTCTTCAACAACAGCAGGATCTGCCCAAACGATCTCGTCGGCCACACCGTCAAGGACGATCTCATCGTCATTGCCAACCTTATTGATGATGTAACTCTGACCAAAGGTCATGGCAAAAAAACCAAACAGAATTCCAAGTGTAAAAATTTTCTTTTTCATAATCATTACGTTTTAGTTAAACAATATTAAAATAATTGGGTTTAAACTTAAACCCGTTTGTACAAAAGTAGTTCAGCACATAAAATACACATCGTATTATAAGCTCAAACAATAGTACTATTCATTCATTTGCCTAATCAACAACTGTAATAGTACCCGTATTGGTAGCTGTTTCCATCATTTCAGCCCCGGCGTTCGAATTTACCGACACGAAAGTAAATGTATAGGTGCCAGCGGTCGGGTATGAATATTTTGCTGTTCCACTTTCTCCTATATTTATCCCCTGGTGGATGATTGTGGGGGTTGGGGTATAAACGCGAATAATCGTATCACTTCCTGAATACACGATAT
>CAYOVC010000259.1:0-4577 GCA_964407305.1 uncultured Bacteroidaceae bacterium
ACCAGCAATAATCCCTATCTTTAATGTCCGAAAACCAAAAAAGTAACCTTATGATCACTACCATCGTCCATGTAAAAGTAAAACCGGAACACATTGAAGCCTTTATCCGGACCACAGTGAAAAACCACGAGAAATCCATCAAAGAGAGCGGCAACCTGCGGTTCGATGTGCTGCAGAAGTCCGACGACCCTTCGGAATTCGCCCTCTACGAGGCATACGAATCCGAGGAAAACGCCGCCGCCCACAAGCACACTCCCCACTACCTCGAATGGCGGGAGACCGTGGCCGACTGGATGGCTCAACCGCGCGAAGGAGTGCGCTACAACGCCATTAAACCATGACGGCCTGTGAAATCAAATTGACACGCTGATCATTTTGCTTGACGAACCAGTTTGTATAACACAAATCATGGATTTTGGTGGGACCACCCATAAAATAAACACCACCAACGTAGCTACACATTGGTGGTGCGTTTCTCATTTCAACAGCAAAAACAACTGTCGACCCGATCAACCTCAAGTATAAAACAATATCCTATTCCTTGTTCTTCTTCTTTCTGCGAACTGCAAAGTAACCGACTCCGGCTGCTGCAAGCAATGCCAGCAACCCACCATCCAACGGAGCCCCGACAGCTGGATCAGTATTGCTTACGACATTGACGGCGTCTGTGGCCCCGTCATTAAAAAATCCATTCCAAAGGTTTTTGAACCATCTAAAAATACCCCATCCGACAGAAAAATTTCTTTCATAAGCCCCAGCCAACACGTCAGCCGTGTTCAAAAGCAATAAAAACGCTGAAATCGCAAGAAAATATATCTTTTTCTTCATAGCAATAAAGATTAAATGATAATCCTAATCTAAATTATTTCAATACAGTAAATTTAAACCATCCTTCCCGCTTAACCTAATTATTGGTCAACGCCTGGATACCGCCGGTCAACATTTTTCTAAAACGCTTTCATTGTCGGTTTCCTATATCAAATAAATAAGCTTATTCGTCAACAAACTGCGACTTTTAGTAAAATAATAGCCCGGGGAACAGCACTTACAAGCTGAGAGACGATTCTCAGCTTGCTCAACGATCTTCCAGCCTATTGCCCAAGCCACCAGTCAACTGCCTGACGAGCTTACAGCCTGCTGCCTGTCAGGCATTCAACCTACTGCTTAACGATCTTCCCGGTAAAACTGCCCCGTTCATCACTGATCCTGATCATATACATCCCCTCGGTGTAACCGCTCATATCCACCTCATAAACAGAACCGGCAACAACCCCTCCGGCCACCTCCTCCAAATAAAGCAGTGTGCCCCTGAAATCGTACACCTCCAGCCGCAAATCGCCCGGCAACCGTTCGCCCGTATGAATAAACAACTTCTCCGACACCGGATTCGGAACCATCTGCAGGTCAACCCAGAGATCAGATGAATATACGCTTGACAAACAATCCTCCGTCTGCTTTAATATGATCTTAACTGCATGACCCTGGGTATCAAACAGGGTGATATCCCCTACCCTGTCCGCTCCTGTAAGGTTTGCAGAGA
This sequence comes from uncultured Bacteroidaceae bacterium, assembly GCA_964407305.1. Lineage (GTDB taxonomy): Bacteria > Bacteroidota > Bacteroidia > Bacteroidales > M55B112. Next base: position 1,541 of record CAYOVC010000259.1, read on the forward strand.
AGGCCAGGCTCAACGTTGAGTCCTCCCTCACCTCCAGAGCCAGCCAGGAGTAGTTATTTGTATAGCTCCAGGTGACTTCTGTGCTTATTTTGACAGTAATCTGACCAGCATCATTGCACAGGATAATGGTGTCCTGGTTCTGGATGCGACTCGATTCATAACTCACAATGAACATGAACTCCTTCACCACAGATACCATGAATGAATCCGCTACCATCAATCCCTCCGGATCGCTCGCGATAACCGTCACCATGGTACTGCCTGTATCCAGGGGATTCAGCACAAGCTCCAAATCTTCAAGCAGATATGATACGATGCCTGTATCTCGCAGCTCTACCGAATAATCCAACACATCCCCATCCCGGTCAGTGAAATAGGTATCCAGGTCAATCTCCGCAGATCCGATATTCTCAACGATATTCTGATCAGGCAGCGGAACCGCAAGCTCAGGCGCATCATTGATGTCAATCACCGTGATAATGAACTGCTCCTGCACACTGAGCGACCCGTCACTCGCCGTAACCGTTATAACAGCCACGCCCGGACCCACCTCGGTAATCGTCAATAAATCACCTTCAACCGAAACAACCACCACGCCGGCATCACTGCTGGAAGCTGTAATGGTCAATGCATCTTCATCCTTATCGGTGAAGACCCCCGTAAGGTCAACGGTTGTCGACCCAAAATGCTCATCGGTCTCAATGTCATCGAGCGATTGAACCACCTCCGGGGCGTCGTTCACATTATTCACAGTCACAGTAAATGCTTCGCTAACACTCAATACCGGGCTGCCATCATCAGTTGCCGTTACGGTGATGGTCGAACTGCCCAGTCCGACCTCTGTAATGGTCAGCGTACTGCCGTCAATTGATGCTGTTACCACTGTAGGATCGCTGCTGGTAACTGACAGAGTCAATACATCGCCCGGGTCCGGATCACTGAATACGCCCGATAAATCAACCGTTTCCTCTACAAAATATTCATTAAGATCCACATCCGGCAGCGTGTTATCCACCACCGGTGCTCCATTAATATCGTTCACCGTTACAGCGAATACCTCATCTGTGGTTTCAGTTCCGTCGTCTGCAGTTACAGTGACCGTTGAACTGCCCAGTCCTTCCTCTGTTATTGTCAATATATTGTCTGAAAAAGAGACAGTTACAACATCAGTATTACTACTCCCCCCGGAAAAAATCAGCGGATCACCATCCGGATCACTGAATACAGTAGAAAGATCAATGGTAGTACTACCAAAATATTCATTGAGTGACAAATCATCAATTGGTGTATCAACCACCGGTGCACCATTGGTAGTAACAGAATAAACCAAAGGTTCAGCCGAATTTCCTTCCCGCATGTCAGCAACAAGCTCAATCGTTTCATTCACATCATAGATCAAACTGTCATCCGGATTATAGTACCTGAAGGTCAGTGTTTCACCAGAGCTCTGATTACTATATGCCAATAACTCAAATGTATACCAATCACTTGGAGGAAAATACATGGCATCGATAAAACCACGGCAAGTATCATCAACAAAAGCCCCCAATGTCCCGGATGTTACCTGTACACCATCAAAAATAACCACCGCAGTTACCTGTCCGCTATTACTAAAATCTGCCGGATTAACGGTCCAACCATGTTGCGCATGTAAATGTGGGCTAAATGCCGACAATGACACAAGCAATCCAATAGCAAAAAGTAACCTGCACGATATCTTAAATTTGCTCATCTAAATATTTTTTATCTATAATTATCTTTTATCTCTTAAAACTCAACACAACTATCAACCAATCAAAAGCAAAAAGCGTTTCGATCAATCAATTAACGTTACCTTCTGAATAATCTGTTCATCATTGAAAATTGCCCTGATAATATATGTTCCTGCATTGAGCTCCCCGGAACCCAGTTCAAACTGATAACCACCAGCCGCAAAATCTCCTTCAGCAAGGATCCTGATCTCTTTACCCATCAAATCATATACGGACAGTTTCATATATTTCGATTCCTCCAAAGTGGTATGAACTTGTAAAATATCCGTAAATGGATTCGGGAAGGCTTTCAGAACAAATCCGTTTGCCTGTTCAATCAAATCATTTCCAGTTGCCCCCTGAACATTCAGGATCAACGAATTGTATGCATCTGCCACGACCATATCACTCCTGAAAACAATCGATTCATCGCAATCATATGTCTGGTCCGAACCAGCATGGTAATACCTGAAATCAATCTTCTCCCCTTCAGCAATATTGCTATATACCAGCATCTGGAAAGCAAAAGCATCAGCCGGATCGAAATACAATCCTTTTGCTGCACCCCTTAACTGGTCACCCACATATGCCAGCACCATATCTTCTGCCGATCCAACAGACATTCCGTTCATAAATACCTTCGCTGTTAGTGTACCACTGAATTCATACGAAGATGGACTGAATCCCGCAAGGTCAAATCCGGTATTTAACTGCGTGATCGCCTTTTTTGCCGGGGGATCGGGGTATTGCACTGTTCCGGGATCTGTCAGGAATACCATATACCCTTCACCCGGGCTCATCTCTGTTAATGAACCCCACCAGCCCAAACCATCATAAAATGTAGCTGTTAGGGTCTGACTCTTAATATAATCTAATTCTGTCGGAGTAATTGAACTGAGAGCCTGGTTTGTCGGCTGGGCTTCCTGTGGTAAGTATCCAAGGTAGTTCCATCCGGTTACGAGGTCAATCGTCGTATTCTCCAGGTCAATTGAGTTTCCACATATATTTATCTCATTCTCAACATTTATAAATGCCTTGTAGAAATCAGTCGGATCAAAGAACTCCAATGATCCAAACCAACCTAAATTGTCATAATAGGTTGCAGTTTGTGTCTGGTTCTTGATGTTGTCACCCTGTGTTAATACCTCAGGCATAATTGCATTCAGCGACATATCATCTTTGAGAACATTGATGGAAAACCAGTTCCAACCCCTGTTAAATGATTTTACATATTCAAAACAATAATTCAGACTAACCGGATCAAGCGCATTTCCTATAATCATATC
>CAYOVC010000260.1:0-4541 GCA_964407305.1 uncultured Bacteroidaceae bacterium
CGGTCTTCGATCCGTTTACGACCCCGGCCAAGACTGGAATTCTCAATGAGATTGCCCGTTCCTACCCGGAAGCCCGTCGCAGTCTGCATCCCACCCATTCGGTTGCGGTCATCGGACAACAAGCCCGGGGGTTGACCCGGTACCATCTAGAGTACCGGGCCGTGGGACCGGGAAGCCCTATCGATCGGATGCAGGAATTGGATGCGAAAGTCCTCATAGTTGGTGTGGGACAGATTGCCAACACCTGCATTCATCTGGGTGAAGAATACGCCGGTGTCGTCAAATTCGGCTGGACCGATGAAGTCGAGATGGTCAAGGTCCGTGACTATTCCGGTCAAATACGAGAGCATGAACTCGATACATCAACTTCTTGCAGTAAAGGCTTTGACGCCTTAGAATATCCACTTCGAAAACATAATGAAATCATCGAAGACTTTTTTGGCTCCGCCGTATGCCGGGTTATTCGGGAACAAGCCATTCTTCGCCGCACCAATGAACTTATTACGAACAAGCCGGACATACTATTCTGTCGTATCCCTGCATGCCGTCCCTGCAGTTTTGGTCGCCGGCATCTAGAAATCCTGGGTTGAGCCGTCAACCGGTGTAAGTCCCCTTCTTTTGTAGAAAATCACTTGCATTTATAAATGACTTATAATAATATATGTAAAAATTATGTGTGCTGTCCATACAAATTTATTCCAGGGGTCACAACTCGATCATATTGCCTTTCCATTGGGTGGTATGGGTAGTGGGATGATCTGTCTTGAAGGCAATGGCAATCTCAGCCGTTTTTCCTTACGGCACCGACCAAAGCTGTTAGACGATCCGCCGGTCTTTGCGGCAATCAGTTTCCAGGAAGCCGGCATAGGTGCTTGTTGTCTCCAGGGACCGGTTCAAATGGAAAAATCCGGAGATTAGCTGTTATGATTTTTTTGTCCTTGTCAATAATTGTTTCACCAATCTGTCCATTTACGGAAAAGGCAGTTATATCACTGAGATTGTTTGGTAATTCAGCTTCTTCAATTTTAATGTAATCAATATCCATCCGAAATCCCTGACTGTTGTTGTTTTTACCCTTTGCAACAAACCTTAATTTCTTTTCACCGGCTGTGTCAAAGGTTGTAATCCCAAAATCGTGTTCTATATACTGGGCATTCTCCGAATAATTATCTTCATAATCTCCCTGCTGCTTTCCATCAATTAAAAGCTGTACTATTGCCCTGTTGTTGTAATCCCGGCTTACAACGATAATTTTATATGTACCTGCCTGCTGGACGTCTATCTTGTATTCTATGAATGAATTGACATCTGCCGCCATAAAATATCTGTATGCTCCGTTGCCCGCCTTGGCGTCCTGGCTCACCCAGGTGTCTTCTCCACTGGAATCAAGCACCTCAAGGTCTTCACCTTCATATATATATATTGCCTGCAGCAGTAACAGGTGAAATTTCATTAACAATATAAGAGTTAGAAATAAATATCATACAGATGATTGTTAATATAATAATACTTATTTTATACATAGATTTTCCTCCATTTAAATAAATCAAGATGATTCAAAATCAATACCTCAGGTAAAATACCTGTTGTTACAATACAAAATATAAACACCCTGTATTCATTCTATAACACATCTTTATGATATGAAATGTATAATATTAGTTGATTTTGTAATTTGCATGTATATTAACAAAAAAGACTTCGCTATTTACCTTTGCTACATGGATAAAAAACAGGTATGGTCACAAGAATAAGGGCAAGGGCATCAATTATACATCCCAACACCAGATACATCAGCTGTAGGAGATACTGTACAGCTATCAACAACAGCAGTGCCATATATAATAATTCTCACTGTAAAAAAAACCATAAAAATGACTATGGCTGACCCTGTGATTACATAAATAAATTTTTGTACTTTAAGATTCAATTTATCAATCAGAAAGTCGATTGCTATATGTCCGTCATGAATTGCACACCAGGCAATACTTAACACTATCACCGATGAGGTTATAAAGCCTTTCAACTCTTAGGTCTCTAAGCCAAGTATGATTATCGACCCGGAGGAAAACATCGCATCAATCGCAGCGGCTTCTCTCCGGTGTTTTCAATCTCCATTCTTTCCACTCCGACAGGCAGGAATACCTGATCTCCCTGTTCAACAACACATTACCCGTTTTTCCATTTCATTAACCCTTCACCATTCAACGCAATAAGTATGGAAAACCTGTCTTCCGATATAATATTCATATTTGCTGATATATCAATCAGGTTCATGGAAAAACAGGATGTGGTATCAGTGCCTACAAGGATTTCTTCACGACACCCGTCTTCATCTCTCAGGGTTTTTGGCTTCAGACACCACCTGTCCATTACCTGTTGCCTGGTGAATCCTTCGTAATGGAAACAGTCCAGCATTTTTTCAAAGCCTGCTCTCTGATGGCACAATAAATCCGGAACCTTCATGCCCATTGGGGTTGTCCTTTCAACTCTCAATGTATAGTCGGTAGGTTCCTGAATTTCGATCAGAAAACATCCGCCCAATAAGTTCTTTCAAAGTCAACGGATTATTACATGTGTTGTCAATTTCACTTAGTCCTTCATTAATTATATGCTCTCTTCCCGGGTTTCGGACTTTGACAACAGATGCAACCCATTCCTCCGGGAAATCGCTGTCCCTTGCATCTTTTATACCATGCCAGTTCTCAATCAGCTTGCCTCCCCAGTATGTGCGCCATACCCTGGTTGATTTGAGCTTCAAAGGCCTTGATGAATATTCCACCCTATTGTTCATTTTACCAATCCCTCATGTTAGAATTATTACCAGTCATTTTATATAATATCTGATCAGCTCAAAAATGTATATACCGAGCTGAATTGCTTATGAATTTTTATTCTGCAATTGACTTTACCTTTGTTTTAAACAGATTTAAATTGCATTCAATATATAATCCCTGAATAAAGGTAAAGCTACAGTGTAATCTTTCAATTCATTATCCCATAATTTTTCCCATTTAAAGCTTATAAATCCTTTAAAGCTGTCTCCTCCTATTATGTCCATTTCCCTTCTCATGTTAAGCAACCCTTTCCCGGGCAGAATATCTTTGTATTCATTCCCCTTTTTTATTATATCTGCTATGTAAACCTGCTGTGTGTACATCCTTATATCATCAACATGACTGTAAATGTTTTCACCTGTGGTAATACAATGCTCCGGAGAATATATAAGACCAAATCTGCTGCTATTAACTTTTTTGATCAGGCTGAGACATTCGGAAACTGTAAGTCCATTTCTATGATTTTGAATCCTTATATATATATCAGAACTGTTTCTTTCAAGAATATATCCCATTACTTCCATGAAGTTTTCCGAATAGTCATCAAATTTGCCATTTATCGGCCTTTCAACATCCATTCTTATTGCTTTTGCCCCTATTTGCAGAGCTATTTCCATATGTTTTAATACTGAATCCCTCATATTTATCCACGATTTCCTGTCTTTCCCTCCAGTTTTGTTGTAACAAAGCAGACTGCTTATAGTAATACCCTTTGAATCAGCCATACTCCTGATTATATCCATATAATCCCTGGATGAATCAATTGTCAGCTCTCCTTTATGGTCTGATACCCTCAGGTCAATTCCATCATATTTGTACATTGAAGCAGCCTCAATTACCTCTAATCCTTCTAATTCCGGTGTAGCAAGGGTTGTAAAGCTTAACTGAAACATCTTTTCAAATCCCCTTTCCATAGTTCTTACTCCAAGCGAATTCATTCAAAAAAATATATAAATTACTGTCATTTGTCTATTGTATCTAAGGATACTTAAATAGTTTTATATAGTCTATACCTACAATATATCCATTACTGTATTTGTTCTTACCTGTTACTGTAAACCTGAAAAGTTTGTTTCCCTTCTCGTCAAATGTTATATTTCCCAGGTCATATTCATTATATTTAGCCCGGCATGAGTATTGATCCACAGTTGAGCCAAGTTTGCAGCCGTCAACTGAAAGCTGAAACACTCCCCTGGTTCTGTAATCCCTGGTGCCTGTCTTGACATAATATGTCCCTGCCGAAGGTACATTTACAGTAAATTCGATATAATCATTTACTGTATCAGCATTGAAATAGTTCCACTGACTATTGCTGGCTCTTGAATGACTGTTTGTATAATAGCTGTCGCCTTTAGATGCAGTCGTTGTAAGGTTTTCTACCTCATAAAGATAAACTGCAGGTACCGAAGCTGATTCATTTATAGTTGTTGTCTCAGCTGATAGAGGATTCGTGGCATTTAGAAATTCCTCAATATTTGTATACCCATCACTGTCAGGGTCATTATTTCTGTCAGCACTGTTATTGCGATTAAAGCCCTTCTTATTCTCCCATGCAACAGGCATCCCATCATGGTCAGAATCGGTATAGGGAGTTCCTGATAAAATAGCCGGAAATCCTCCCACATCATCTTCACTTTTAATTATTGGATATTCCGGTTTAAACCTGCCACCTTGTAAGCTTTATTTAACCTCTTAATAGTAGTA